>NZ_JALAAB010000020.1:0-102585 GCF_037546705.1 Vibrio sp. 2-Bac 85
GCACTTGATGGTGGCTTACTACTATTACGACTGTTGAGGCCGAGACGCTGACAAAGCAAATTAACGATAAGCAGTAATAAATCTAACGTTGTACGCATAGAAGGCGATAATGTTTTATCGGCTTCTATCTGTTGTTTTATCTTTTCGACATTACTCTCAATATCGAGACCACTTACTTTCATTTTGCCTCATCATAAGAATAGGAAGAAAGTAGTTAGAGTAACGACTAAAAAGGATCAATCAAGTTGATCCTTTTTGATCTTCTATAAATTATCAAAAATGTGAATTAAGTGCTGAGTAGTTACTTTTATTTTTACTATTACCTTTTGATTTCCCCCTTTTCTTCTTGTCTGACTCAGGAGGGATAACTTCAAAATATTCATTCATCTCAGATTCAGTTTTGGCACTTGCAGATAAATATTTAGCAAGCAAGTCAGCCTTTCGTTCGCCACTCAAATCTAATTTATCTAGGTTTATAGTGAACTGTTTCACCAACTTCATTATTTACACCAGATTGTTTAAGCACATAACATCGTAACTAAGCAGAACCACTCTATCTATCAGGTGGATAGAAAACATCTACTTGTTACTTAAATTTGATTTAACCATAACAATAAAAAACAATTAATCAATTAGTTAAATTACTTATACTAACTATTCATCATGAAAATAGATAAATAAATCCTATATTAATGCAGGAAATGCGGGATCAATATACTTTGTCGTTTAAAGTTAATAGAAACATTCATTTCACGATTTAATGCAGATAATAAAAAGCACTAACAATAGCGCTTTTGTTTACTTCTCATTGATTCATTAAATTCTACTGTTTATTGCTCGACTCCGGCAGCTTCAATGAAATGATGCTAGTGATCACCAAGAACGCAAATGCAATCCATAAACATGCGGCAAAACCGTAGGCTTGGTAAACCCACCCAGATAATACGGTTCCTACTAAGCGCCCCATGGCATTTGCCATATAGTAAAAACCTACATCTAATGACACGCCATCTTGTTTTGCATAGCTGATGATTAAGTAGGAATGTAAAGATGAGTTAATGGCGAAGATTGCACCAAAGATTAATAAACCCACGATTATCAGTGTCTGCACTTGCCATTCAAGTTGAATACCTGCTGCTAATGCACCAGTCACAACTGCTAATAATGCACACCATAACATGGCATGTTTACCGCCTGGCGCTGAGCCTTCTTTAGCAAAGAACGCAGTGATCTTAGGCGCAAATCCTTGCACGATGCCGTAGGCAATCACCCAAGCAGCCAAGAAACCACCAACGATTGAATGTGACCAACCAAAGATACTCGCTAAGTAGATAGGCAGAGCCACTACAAACCAGACATCACGTGAAGCAAACAAGAATAATCGCGCCGCTGACAATATGTTCACGGGGCCTGATTTGGAGAACATCTGGCTAAATTTTGGTTTAGTTTTTGCCTTGCCTAAGTCCCCTTCTAGGAACAATAAACTCATTACAAAAACCACCGCTAATACACCCGCCATGATCGTCAAGGCCACTTGGAATCCCACCAGCGTTAACAGTAAACCACCAATGAAAAAACCCGCGCCTTTTAATGCATTTTTGGAACCAGTTAATACAGCAACCCAATGATAAAGTTTACCTTGTTGGTTATTAGGAATGAGGGTTTTGATGGAACTTTTGGCACTCATCTTATTCAGATCTTTAGCAATCCCCGACAAGGCTTGCGCCATCATCACCCAAGGAATAGTTAACCATTCACTGGGGACGGTAAGTAGCAATAATGCAAAAACTTGCATACCTAAACCGATATTCATGGTGCGGTTTAAACCTACCCTTGCACCTAACCAACCGCCAACAAGGTTAGTCACCACACCAAAGATTTCATAAAATAAAAACAATAAAGCGATATTTAATGGGCTGTAACCCAGTTGATAAAAGTACAGCACCACTAACATGCGCAATGCACCATCGGTGATAGTAAAGTTCCAGTAATTAAACGTTACCAAAAGGTACTGTCTTAAGGATTTATCAAGCTTTAAAAACCACTTCATTGCTACTATTCCTAATGCTCACTTGTAATTAAGTCGTTTAAGTCGTTTAAGCTAAAGCGACTTTTTTCATTAACTCAGCGGTACGCGTTGCATAACCCATTTCGTTATCGTACCAAGCGTAGATTTTTAACATACGCTTACCAATTAACATGGTAGATAATCCATCAACAATGGTTGAGCGTTGGTCACCTCGGTAATCAATTGACACTAACGGACGCATTTCAAACCCTAAAATACCTGCTAGTTCACCGTCAGCCGCTTCTGCTAATAACTGATTAACTTCTTCCACCGTAGTATCGCGCGCCACTTCAAAAACGATATCGGTTAATGAGGCATTAGCTAAGGGAACACGTACTGCGTGACCATTTATTTTATCTTTTAATTCTGGAAATATTTCTACAATCGCTTTCGCTGACCCCGTTGTGGTTGGGATCAAACTCATGCCACAGGCACGGGCACGACGTAGATCTTTATGCGGTGCATCAAGAATGGTTTGAGTGTTAGTTAAATCATGAATAGTCGTAAATGCGGCGTTGCTGATACCAATTTTTTCATGAATAACTTTAACAATCGGCGCCAAGCAGTTAGTAGTACATGACGCAGCGGTAACAATTTTATGTAACTGCGGATCAAAAACATGGTCATTCACACCCACAACAATATTTGCGATGTCAGGATGCTTAACCGGTGCAGATACCACCACACGTTTGACACCTTGTTGAATGTATTTATCTAATAATGCTTTATCTCGATTCACGCCCGTTGCCTCAATCACGACATCACAAGCAGACCAATCCACAGCATCGATTTCACCCTGTTGTGTCACCGCAATCGATTTACCCGCAACTTGCATGGTATTTTTGGTACAAGCCACCTCATGCTTCCAGCGCCCTTGTACTGAATCGAACTCTAATAGATGCGCTAATGTTGCGGCATCACCTGCGACATCATTGATTAGTACAAATTCTACTTCAGGCCAATCAAATGCTGCACGCATTGCTAAACGACCGATACGTCCGAATCCATTTATACCTACTTTAATTGTCATTACATTTCTCACTTTTATAAATTAAGCTTTTATTAGTATTCTTGAATTCAAATAATAAGCTTTCGTTAGCATTAATTGTTTTAGACCAAGCCTGAGTTCGGTGTTTTTCAAGACAGTTAACACAGGCGTTACCGATTAAGTTTTTAATTATTTTTTAGTAACTAACTTGTTTTAGCTATTTGTTCCCAAGTTGAAATTTTTCAATATCTTGTTGATATTCTGCTTTCAAACAATTGGATGCGGTTAATCCACTAATGACTTTACGCATCCATCCTGGCAACTCTGAATTCACTTTGTAATACACCCACTGCCCTTCACGTTGATCAAGTAACACACCTGACTGTCGTAAAATAGCGAGGTGCCTTGAAATTTTGGGC
Organism: Vibrio sp. 2-Bac 85; assembly: GCF_037546705.1. Taxonomy (NCBI): domain Bacteria; kingdom Pseudomonadati; phylum Pseudomonadota; class Gammaproteobacteria; order Vibrionales; family Vibrionaceae; genus Vibrio; species Vibrio sp. 2-Bac 85. The sequence goes on from NZ_JALAAB010000020.1 coordinate 3,476, forward strand.
TGGCTTTGTTCCAGCGCGATACATAATTCACCGACACTCACGCGATCTTCACGCGCAATTAAAATCAAACAACGTAAACGTGTTTCATCTGATAACATTTTGAAAAATTGGTTAGGCAACATAACTACATCCACATATACGAATATCCATATATATTAAATTAATTGAATAATATTTCAACGAAAAAATTAAGAAAATAATTTCAGAAATAATAAACGTGAAATATTTTTTAATATCATAAAGATACGTTTCAGCTGAGATGAAGCTGTTTTTCAGATCGAATGGTATGGGGGTTCTATGACAGAAATATGAATTAATATTGTAACTACTCAGGCCGTCACTATTTAAGCCTATTTCTTCGTTGAAAAATGCTCATTTAAACCACTAAACTGCGCTTTTTCGCCTTGAACTAAGCATAAATAGCTTAGCCCTGAGCATTTACGTTTTTATTTTGGTAAAAAGCACTCAGTTTTAATGGGTGCTGAGTAATTACTTAATATTTTAACCAAATAGGAGGTAATAAAACATCACGATTAAATAACTCGATACGCCAAGCTATCGGTTAATTTTTCTATTTTAATAGGAGTAAAACAAAGTGTGCGTGCTGTTTTTTGTTGCGTATTCACTTGAATACTTTGTAGGCTTTGCTCTGACCACAAAATTTCACTTGATACCGTTATTTGATAGGCATGACCTTGCTGCCAATCGCAAAATAATAAACTCGCAATAGGATTTTCTAACAAATTACCTAAGGTATTAAAAAAACCATTACCAACGTAATCAGGCACTAATAACTGTCCTTTTTCATTAATGGTAATGAAACCAGCCACACCACCACGATGAGAAATATCAACACCTCGATTATTTAATGCTTGTCCATCATCAAAGCGGCTGGCAATAAAAAAGGCATCTGCATTAATTATCAATTCTTGAATGTTTTGCGTTAGCGATACGGTCGAACTAGTTAATTTAGCATCATAATGTGGATTCGTTACCAGTATTTTAAGTTGAATATATTTAGGACAATTGCCGTAGCTTTGTAATACCTTAACTTGAATATTTTTTTGGTTGATATCGGTAATTATCACGTTGAGTCGGTTGCGCCTTTTACTGATAAACTCAATCCCCAACAACCCAACCCTATCACCCACATTAAGATGATTATTATTAAAATCATTAAGCGAATATTGTGTATTGATCTGCAAGGTGGTTTCACTGGATGAAGTTATAAAGCCGGGTTCACCAAATAATAGGCTGGCGCGAGTTTCTGACTTTGAATCACTATAACCGATATATATCATCGATAGAGATTGAAAAAAATCACGATGTTGTTGTGGCATAAATTCTCGAATAAACTTAGGGCCAACTTCTGCCATTTTTTGCGCTGTACCCGCACGTTTTTGTACCGACAATTCACCTTGATGCCAGCTATTGACCACTAGTTTATTCATTTGATTAGCTCACTTATAATTAGATTTTTTTGTTAACTTATTATTCACTAATAAGTTCAAGTCTAATGCCACCTGGGATCAAACACATCATGTGTTGAAAAGGTGAAGCACCTAAGGCTTCTGGTGCAAATTCAATCTCAACATTATCGAGTTTAGTCAGGTTTTGATAAACGGCTTGTAACTGATCGATAGTGCTAACTTTCAAGGCAAAATGGTGCAGACCTACATTTTTTGTGCGGTCAAATTCCACTCTATTATCTGCATCTTTAATCTGCCATAACGTCAACATCACCGTACCATCAGAGATAAAAATAGCTGGGTAGTCAGGTTTTTCACCGACCTGTTTAAAATTTAATTGCTCAATGAAAAAGCTGGCCACCTCTTTAATATTGGTAACGCTCAGACCAAGATGGTGAAGACCTAAAGTAGTAATAGCCGTTACATCGCTGTTTGTAGTTGTGTTTGATGCTGTGTTTGATGATGAAGTAGTGCACATAATGAAGCCCTTTTAGTTTTATAAATTAGAGTGAACAAATCTGTTCACTCACTATAGGTGAACAGAACTGTTTACGTCAAGTTTAAATTGGTTATACTTACTAAAAATAAAATGGTGGTCTAAAGGACAAGCGATAATATGCAACCAAGAAAACAACATTTGATCGAAACTGCGCTGACTCTGTTTAATCAATATGGCTACCATGCAACGGGTATTGATTTGATTTTAGCGGAATCAGGGGTTTCCAAAGCAACCCTATACAAACATTTTCGCAGTAAAGAAGCGTTAATTTTAGCTGCTCTGCAACTTCGTCATGAGCAAGTGATTACAAGACTTCAAGCGACCATTGATAACAATACTAAAACACAGTTAAAGCATGACTTAACGGACCAAAAATCGATAAAAAACGCATCAACTAATGCGGCAACGAATAAAGCAGATAGTGAAAAACTATTGGCTATTTTTGATGATTTAAATGATTGGTTTAACAGTGAAACGTTCTTTGGATGTAACTTTATTAATGTCAGTGCGGAATATGCCGATCCTAATCATCCAATCAATCTATTTGCGGCAAAACATAAACAAGCGATTGTAGATGTCATCTATACACAATTAGCAGAACAAGAAAGTCACAAAGCGGATCAAATAGGTTTATTAATTGAAGGGGCTATTGTGATGGCTCACACGCGGGGTATCAAACAATCAGCCTTGCTCGCAAAAGAGATGGCTAGACAATTGATTTAATGCTTTAAGGTTTAGTATTTAGTATTTAGTATTTAGTATTTAGTATTTAGTATTTAGTATTTAGGGCATTTGAAACCGAGCAAATCTATTGATTGGAATAATAACAACTTACCATCTCAGCAACACACTTTTAGGGCTGAGACAGTTGTTATTCATTACTCTTGTTTGAGCAATCTTAATCGCTTATTTGAGGAACCGTTGTCAAACTCAATAACTCGGCAAAACCATCTTCATCACTCAAAGAAAGGTGTCCAACCGCTGACGTTGAAAAAGCAGGTACGCCAGCCGCAGGTGCAAGTTCCCCTACAATGTAACCCACTAAAGGTAGGTGAGAAATAATCATCACTGACTTCACCCCTTGCGCTTGCATTGCTAATAACTCATCCACTGTTTTACGGGCGCTGCCGCTAGGGGTCAAACAAGGCAATACTTGAATGTTAGTAACACCTTCAAAAAATGGGCTTACAGACTCCCAAGTTTGCTGCGCTCTAACATAGGGACTGACTAATACGGCATCTAGTGACACATCCTGTTCCACTAAATATTTAGCCATTAATTCAGACTCTAAACGACCGATATCGGTCAAATTACGCTCAGCATCTGAATAAGCCATCATCTCTGCCTGTCCGTGGCGCATTATATATATCTGCATAAACTTATTTCTCCTGAGCAAAAAAAAGCCCCATTACATTAAATGGAGCTTAAGCATTATAAACAATTGATAGCTATCTTTATAGGTAGCATTAACATGCTTTGATTAATCTTCGACAGGTGTATCACCTGAGATTTTTAAAATAGCAACAGCACCTATAAATACAGCAACAAAACCAGCCACAAAAATAGTTGGCATAGCCATATAACCTAGTACATGCCAAATGATTGATTCTAATTGACTCATAGCGGTTCCCTTAAATAATTAATGAATAAAGTAATACAATCAATATAGCCTAAATAAAACAATAAAAGTCTTTTTTCAGCAAAGCTTTTGATCTATTACAATATTTTTAAGTACTTTAAAGAAATAATTGTAACTTATTGTTTATAAGGATTGAACTTTTGGGTCTTGAACTTGCCCTTTATAGGCAGTATATTTTCCTCAAAATAAATTAATGAAGATACTCACAATGGCAAAACAACAATTAAATCAATTACGTCACTATTTAAATCAAATGATATTAGGGCAAAGCGAGTTAGTTGATAGCTTATTAATTGCCTTATTAGCCGATGGACATATTTTAGTTGAAAGCCCACCTGGTTTAGCAAAAACACGTGCTATCAATGCATTATCTGATGGTATTGAAGGTGACTTCCACCGTATTCAATTTACCCCCGACTTATTACCTTCTGATGTCACAGGTACTGATATTTTTCGTCAGGAAACGGGTCAATTTATTTTTGAAAAAGGTCCCATTTTTCATAACCTGATCTTAGCTGATGAAATTAACCGAGCACCGGCTAAAGTACAATCTGCATTACTTGAAGCAATGGCAGAACGGCAGGTAACAGTTGGTAAAACAACCTATCCGTTACCGGAGCTATTTTTAGTGATGGCAACACAGAATCCGCTTGAGCAGGAAGGCACTTACCCCTTACCTGAAGCACAATTAGATCGTTTTATTATGCATATTCAACTGGATTATCCGGATGCACAAACCGAACGCGCGATTCTACAGTTGAACCAAAAAGAGATTTTGAAAGAGAAAGTAGCGGAAGTTACTCCCCTATTAAATGAACAAATTTTTGCCATGCGTGAAGAGGTCATGAAAGTGAGTATTGCTCCGCACCTAGAGCAATATCTGATTGATTTAATTATTGCAACGCGCCAGCCAGCTCGTTTTGGTGAGCAGTTAGCACAATGGATAAGCTATGGTGCGAGCCCGCGTGCAACACTGGCTTTAATGCGTACCGCCAAAGCACGCGCTTGGTTAAATGACCGTGATTATGTAATGCCAGAAGATATCATTAGTAACTTGTATCCAGTGTTACGCCATCGTCTTATTTTAAGTTATGAAGCTGAAGCACAAGGTGTCAGTGCCAATCAAGTTATTCAAGAAATCATTAATCAGGTGGCTATTGCAGGATAATGGATAATAACGTGCCCGCTATTTTTACTAATACGCCTTATACCACAGGGGTGGATGTGCAATTAACTGAATTGCTCAGTTATAAACAGCACGGTAAACTTTCGCTTAATGCCAAACGCTTACCGGCAACACGCCAACTCTCTGGTAATTATTTAGCGAATATTAAAGGCCGTGGTATGGAGTTTGCTGAAGTACGTCATTACCAACCTGGTGATGATGTACGTGCCATTGATTGGGCGGTAACCGCAAGAACAGGCAAAGCACACACTAAATTATTTCAAGAAGAAAAAGAACGCCCAGTTTTTTTATTAGTTGATGTTTCCGATAGTATGATTTTTGGCAGCCAATTAGTGTTCAAATCTGTACAAGCCTGCCATTTAGCCGCCCTATTAAGTTGGCAAGCCAAACAGCGAAATGACCGTTTGGGTGGGATTGTATTTAATCAACAACAGGTTGCAGAGCTAAAACCAACATCACGTAATAAAGGCTTAATGGCCTTTTTACATCAAAGCCAAACGTTATGTAAAAAAATAGCGTTTAAAACAGCGCAGCAACAATCACTTTTTTTACAGCTAAAACGACTATCTCATTTAGTACAAACCGGTAGCCAAGTTCATTTAATCAGTGACTTTTCTCAATTAGATTCAGCCTGTTATAAACTTATTAATTTAATGCGGCGGCATAATCAAGTCACCGTCTGGCAAATTAGTGACCCTCTTGAATCGCACTTACCCAAACAAGCGTTACAAGCGGGTTTAAAAATTAATTCAATCAAAGGCAGTGGTTTTTTACGTAATCAACGACAACAACAATCTTACCAAGAAGCTGCTAGTCAACGTCAGCAATTAATGGAAAATAATTTACTTAAGTATGGTATTGCACATTACCATATCAGTGCAGCAGTGCCATTATTGGAGCAATTTAATGCCTACGCCCAATAACCCATTTGAACAAATAATATTGCCTGTCGATGTGCCGTCTGCTTGGCCTCCAGCACCTATTTATTGGTTAATTTTGGTTGCGGTCATTGCCGTTAGCTGGTTAACGTTTTTTTTAGTTAAACGCTATATCAAAAAGAAAAGAATAGTGAAACAAGCCTTGGCATCATTGCAGCAATTACAAAAGGATAACGCCAGCTTTGCACAATTAAACCAATTATTAAAAGGCTTATGTTTACATTATTACCCTCGTGAACAAGTCGCATCGATTACTGGACAAGCATGGTTTAACTTTTTACAAGCACACCATACGCAACAAGGTGTTACTCTGTTCAATAATCAGGATGAGTTTTGCCGTCGTTTATATCAAGATAACTCCTCTTGTACTGAAAAGGATTTTCTCTCTGCCAAAAAATGGATACAAGCATTTCCAACACAGTTTAAAGCACGTCAAACGTTAGCTTTAAAAAATAAGCAGTTAGCAGGTAAAAAAGATGTTTGAATTTGTATACTGGTGGGTTTTTCTATTATTACCACTGCCTTTATTAGTCCGTTATTTTCTAAGCCCTAAAAAACAATCTTACACACAGGTATGGATCCCGCTTGCTGATGGTTTACAGCAACAAAAAACGACTAAAAGAAATCCTCTGATCAGTTTTATTATTCCTTGGTTGTTATGGTTTTTATTACTTGCCACCATCGCTAAACCTATTTGGTACGATCAACCTATCCGCATTCAACAACAAAGCCGCGATATGATTTTATCTTTGGATTTATCAGGCAGTATGGATGAAGTGGATATGCCATTAAATGGTAAAACGGTAAATCGTTTAACCTTAGTAAAATCAATCGTTAAAGACTTTGTTAAAGCACGACAAGGTGATCGTTTAGGGCTTATTTTGTTTGCCGACCATGCTTATTTACAGACTCCGTTAACCTTTGATGTGGAGACTGTTTCCACCATGGTAGATGAAACACAAATCGGCCTAGTAGGGAACCGTACCGCGATCGGAGAGTCGATCGCAATGGCCATTAAACGCTTTGTAGAAAATAAAAATGAACAACGTGTTTTAATATTACTGACCGATGGCGCAAATACAGCGGGTAAAATTAAACCGATTGCCGCAGCGCAACAAGCCGCTAAAAATAATATTAAAATATATACCATTGGTATTGGTGCCGATGAAATGATTAAGCGAGGTTTCTTTGGCAACCAACGTGTTAACCCTTCTGCGGACTTAGATGAAAAAACATTAACTAAGATTGCAACATTAACTAATGGGCAATACTTTAGAGCCAGAAACCAGGAAGACTTACAAAAAATTTACGATACGATTAACCAATTACAACCCGTAGATAGTGAGTTTTTAGAGTTTAGACCAGAGAAAAACTTGTTTTTTTGGCCTTTATCGTTGGCAATATTGATTTTATCAATGGTAATTATTTCATTAAAACTAAGAGGTGAAGATGAACTTTAATGACACCTTAGCCAGCACTTTTGGCCCATTAAGCTTTATTCGTCCTTATTGGCTAATTGGGTTAATCATTATCGCCGTCTATAGTTTATGGCGTTATCAGCGTAGTCAACATAAACAAACCGGTATTATTGCCAATCATTTAAGTGAACATTTGGTTACCTTGCCTGAAACCAGCAAAAATAATCGCCTAGTCATCACTATATTATCGGCCATTGCTTGTATTGCATTATCAGGGCCGAGCCTGCGTAGTGTTGAATTGCCTGTTTATGAAATACAAAAAGCACAAGTTATTGCACTCGATTTATCCTATTCGATGTATGCAACGGATATTAAACCTAACCGATTAAGCCGCGCTAAATACAAAGCAATCGAGCTATTAAAACAATGGTCGGAAGGTGAAAAAGGCCTGATTGCCTATGCTGGTGATGCTTTTACTATCACCCCTCTCACCATAGACAGTAATGCCATTATTAATCATATTCCGCACCTTTCACCGGAGTTAATGCCAGTTAAAGGTTCTCGACCTGACCTCGCGCTACAAAAAGCGATTTCATTACTCGAAAATGCCGGGTATCAACAGGGACAAATTGTCTTTATTAGTGACGGGTTTGATCAACAAAGTTTGAATAAAATGAAGGATCTCATTACAGGTACAAAATGGATGGTATCAGTATTAGCAATGGCTACACCTGCGGGGGCTGCGATCACATTACCTGATGGCAGCTTATTAAAAGATGATGCGGGTAATATCGTTATACCAAAACTAGAAGCAGATAAGCTTTATCCGATCGCTAATATGAGTGATGGTTTGTATTTAACTTTCGATGCTAAGGGACAAGAAATTCCTTTACTAGCGAATCATTATGACACCAATAAAGCAGTAAAAGAGAACCAGAAAAATTCTAAAAACATGGCTAGTAAACAATTGATTGATGATGGCTATTGGTTAAGTTTATTACTTTTACCCCTATTTTTATTGTTATTTAGGAAAGGTACTTTTTATGTTGCATTATTAGCGCTCACTTTGCCATTAACAACACCGAAAGTAGAAGCGTCAATATGGAAAAATAGTGAGCAGAATGCCTACCAGGCTTTGCAAGATGGCGACTATACGCAGGCCAGTGACAACTTTCACAATCCAGATTGGAGAGCCGCCGCACTATTCAAAGATAAACAATACAAACAAGCTGAAGCGATTTATTCAAAACAAATAACAGTAAATCCTAAAAATGCAACGACGCTTTATAATCTCGGTAATGCACAAGCGATGCAAAAAAAGTATCAACAAGCATTAGAAAGTTATCAGCAGGCATTAGCACTCCAGCCAGACTTTGCTAAAGCTAAAGCCAATAAAGAGGCAGTTGAGAAATTACTAGAGCAGCAAGAGCAAAAACAGCAACAGGATCAGCAGAACCAACAAGACCAGCAAGGTCAAAGCCAGCAAGATGAACAACAATCATCTGAGCAACAGAACCAACAAGACCAGCAAGGTCAAAGCCAGCAAGATGAACAACAATCATCTGAGCAGCAGAACCAACAAGACCAGCAAGGTCAAAGCCAGCAAGATGGGCAACAATCATCTGAGCAGCAGGATCAACAAAGTCAAAGCCAGCAAGATGGACAACAATCATCTGAGCAGCAGAACCAACAAGACCAGCAAGGTCAAAGCCAGCAAGATGAACAACAATCATCTGAGCAGCAGAACCAACAAGACCAGCAAGGTCAAAGCCAGCAAGATGAACAACAATCATCTGAGCAGCAAGAGCAACTGGCTCAGCAACAAGCGGAAATGAATGCAGCGGCACAGTCACAGCAGGATCAAGCCGCAGACCAGGAAGCCAATGCATTATCATCAACAAATGAAGAAGACGTTAATAAAGAGTATGAAGAATTACCGATTTGGTTAAAGAATATGCCCGATGATCCTTCTTTATTATTACGCAATAAAATGCAGCTTGAATATAGAAAGAGAGCCGCTAATAAACCTGTTTTACAAAAAAATAACGGAGAAATCTGGTAATGCCGTTTTTACATAAATGTTTAAGTGTGATCCTACTTTTAATTGCGATCAGCTCCTCTGCTTCTGCCGCGACACAAGCAACGGCATCAGTTAGTAATAATCAGGTTTTTCAGGGGGATACTTTTATTTTAACCATAGAAGTTAATGACACGGGATCAGAATATCAACTCGATACTAGTGCATTGACTGATGACTTTAAAGTAAGTGGCCCGTCTCGAAGTCAAAGCACTTCAATTATTAATGGTGATATTAATCGAAAAATCACATGGGTATTACGCTTACAGGCCAATAAAGTAGGTAATTTTACCATTCCTGCTCTAGCAATCGGTGATCTTTTAACCGACCCAATAACAATACAAGTTAAAGAAGCTGGTGAAGAACAACAATCTACCTCAGGCGACACTATCTTTATTGAAAACAGCGTCGATAAAACACAAGTTTATTTAGATCAACCTATTATTTTAGAAAGCAAAATTTATGTCTCTGAAAATATCGTCGATGGTGATGTACAAGCGCCAACATTAGCAGCTGCAAATATAGAGCGTATCAGTAATGATAACCAGCAAACACAAGTGATACTTAATGGACTTCGCTATAAGGTATTCACTTATCAATATCAGATAACGCCAACACAAGCCGGTGATGTGAGGATAACTTCCCCACTCTTGGTGGGCTCAATTCGTAAAAATGTCAATGTCAGCGATTGGCAAAATAGGATCATTTCACAACCTATTAATATACGAGGTAATAGCATTGCCATCACTGTAAAACCGATGCCGGCTAATTATCAAGGCGATTGGTTGATCAGCGAAGATGTACATTTAGTTGAAAATAATAACTTACAGGCAGCTTCTTATACCGTTGGCGACCCAATCACACGTAGCATTAGCTTACGAGTGGCATCAATTAGCGTCGACAAGATGCCTGAAATTAAACTTAACTATGACAGCTCCTTACGTTACTACCCTGATCAAGATGATTTAAAACAAGGAACGTTAAATGGTGTCTTATATAGTCAACGAACTATTACCCATGCGATTATTGCTGATAAAAGTGGCGAGCTAGTTTTACCTGAAATAAGAATTCCTTGGTGGAATAGTAAAACTGAACAACAAGAGTTTGCAACACTACCAGCGCAAACATTAACTATCAAAGCGGCATTACCAAACACCAATAATGGTCATCAGGGCAATGCCAGTAACGTTGTAAATAATGATGCAAGCACTCAGGGTGAACTCTCGGCAGCTTCACAATTAGCCAACAACGATGCACAAAACAAGCTCAATGAATATGTGGCTGAAAATGAACAATTAACAAAACGTTTATTGTTCTGGCAAATCAGTGCACTAATACTTTTAATTCTAGTTATTTCACTTTGTATCTATTTATACTTTGTAAAAACTAATAAACAATTAAAAGCAGTGGTTACCCCAAGTAATAACAATAAAACAGCAACACCCTACCAACAATTATTACAAGCTTGTGAGCAATCAACGCCGCAACAGGTTTATACCTATTTATTACGCTATTTTCAGTCACAACATGCTGATATTACGCAATTACAACAAATTACGGTATTTAGCCCATTGCCGGATGATCAAAAACAACAACTTAAAAGTAATTTGCAACAACTTGAGCTAGCTTGTTCAGGTAAAACGCACCAATGGGATGCAAAACAACTAATAAAGTTAATAAAAATGCACCAAAAAACAGCAAAAATACATAACAGCCACTCAATTAACACCCTCAACCCTTAACTTCAGTCAAAAATGAGCAGATTGTTCTTTTTTAATTTGCTCATAAATGACGTTTAAAACTCATTTTTCGTTAAAAAACAAACCGAAACATGACCTAAATCAAATAAATAGATAGACAAACCCTAATGAGGTAGAACCCTCGCATATGATGCAACTGTTCAATATACGGGATGGCGTTTTAATTACTCCTTTTTCGTATTATTAATGAGCATTCATCATAAAGTGGCATGTAAGTTGCTGTAATTACTTTATATGAATATCGTTTTTAGTGCGTACCCATATATTCATAGTTGATTTGACTATAATTTTAAGCCACAAGGAAAATACAATGAAAGTGACAAAATTAGCATTATTGGTTGGTCTTACTGCAGCAATCCCTTCTCTATCTCACGCTGACACATTACAAGATGTAATGGAAAAAGATGTTTTAAACTGTGGTGTATCGACAGGTATCCCAGGCTTCTCAGCAGCAGATTCTAAAGGTGTATGGAAAGGTATCGATGTTGACATGTGTCGCTCTGTTGCTAGTGCAGTATTAGGTGATGCAAGTAAAGTTAAATATATCCCACTGACAGCAAAAGAGCGTTTTACAGCACTACAAAGTGGTGAAATTGATCTGTTAGCACGTTCATCTACTTGGACAGCGACTCGTGATACATCACTAGGTTTAAACTTTGCTGGTGTTAACTATTATGATGGTCAAGGTTTCTTAATCAGTAAAAAACTAGGTGTAACATCGGCTAAAGAGCTAGATGGTGCAACGTTCTGTATTCAAGCAGGTACTACTTCTGAACTTAATCTAACTGATTACTTTAAGTCTAATGGCATGGAATACAAAGCCGTAACTTATGATACATCAGGTCAAACTATTGATGGTTTCAAAAAAGGTCGTTGTGATGCAGTAACATCAGATGCATCTCAGTTATACGGTTTGAAATTAAAAATGGATGATCCAAACACAGTAATGGTATTACCTGAAATCATTTCTAAAGAACCATTGGGTCCTGTTGTTCGTCAAGGTGATGATAATTGGTTCAACGTAGTACGTTGGAGCTTATTTGCAGCACTTGAAGCTGAAGAACTAGGTGTTACTTCTAGTAATGCAGAAGCAATGATGAAATCAGAAAACCCAAGTATCAAACGTTTATTAGGTACTACAGGTAACGCTGGTGAAAACCTAGGTCTTAAATCTGACTGGGCTTACCAAATTGTTAAACAAGTAGGTAACTACAGCGAAATGTTTGATAAAAATGTAGGTAAAGATTCTCCGCTAAATATTGACCGTGGTTTAAACAAACTATGGAACCAAGGCGGTCTAATGTACGCAATGCCAATTCGTTAATTTTAAACAGTCTCTTAGGGGGAGTTTACCTCCCCCTTTTCCCTAGCTGATTAAAAGGCACATTATGAACAACAAACAACTCCCAATAGACGGTAAAGGTTTCTTAAACAACCCCCAACACCGTGCAGTTTTCTTCCAAATTATTGCCTTAATCGCCGTCATTTTATGTGCATTTTATTTTGCTAATAATATGTTCGAGAATATTGAAAAGCGTGGCATAACAACTGGATTCTCTTTCTTAGATAACACCGCTGGTTTCGGGATCAGCCAAACTCTTACCAATTACGATGATGGTACATCGACTTACTTTGATGTATTTATTGTCGGTTTATTAAATACTTTATTAGTCTCTATTTTAGGCATTATTTTCGCTTCTATTCTGGGGTTATTAGTTGGTATTGGACGTTTATCAAACAATTTTTTGATTTCTAAACTATCACTTATCTATATAGAAACATTCCGTAATATTCCTATTCTATTACAAATTCTATTTTGGTATAACGTTGTACTAGCGGCATTACCTAGCCCACGTCAAAGTATGAATTACTTAGACAGTGTGTTCTTAAATAATCGTGGTTTATTAATACCAGAACCTATTTTTGAAAGTGGTAGTAGCGCTATTTTAATCTCGTTTATCATTGCTGTCGCAGCGGTTTTCTATCTGACTCGATGGTCAAGAAAACGCCACGATAAAACAGGTGAAGAATTCCCACTTATTAAAGTCTCTCTTGCTATTTTGATCCTAGCGCCAACATTAGTTTACTTTATTGTAGGCCAGCCTATTTCAGCTGTTTATCCTGAATTAAAAGGATTTAACTTTAGAGGTGGCCTAGCCATTATTCCTGAGTTATTAGCGCTTTTATTTGCACTAAGCATCTACACAGCAACTTATATCGCAGAAGCAGTTCGTGCCGGCATTGAAGCTGTGCCTAAAGGACAAAAAGAAGCGGCTAAAGCATTGGGTTTAAAAGATCATGTTATTTTATCAAAGGTTGTTTTACCACAGGCATTACGCGTGATCATTCCACCTGTGATTAATCAATTTTTAAACTTAACTAAAAACTCATCCTTAGCAACCGCGATTGGTTATCCTGAACTGGTCACATTATTCTCTGGAACAACATTAAACCAAGTCGGTCAAGCAATTGAAATAATACTCATGACCATGGCTGTTTACCTCACTATCAGTATTGTTATCTCACTGTTATTGAACTGGGTTAACGCCAAAATGGCTATAAAAGGACGTTAAAATGGCAACTTATACAATGAAAGAAGCCAAGCCTGCCCCTTCGGGAAGTAAAGGCATTATTTTTTGGTTAAAAACAAATCTATTCTCGGATGTAAGAAATAGCTTATTAAGTTTGGTTGGTCTGTACCTTATTTACGTCACCATTCCTCCGCTGTTAAATTGGATGATATTTGATGCAACTTGGAGCGGAACACAGGATGAAGTGGTTAATTCAGGTGCACGATGGATATTTATCATCGAGAAATTCGATCAATTTATTTATGGTTTTTACCCTGAACATTTACATTGGCGCCCTAACCTAGTTGCAGTGCTATGCGTTGCATTCTTAATCGCATTAAAAGTATTAAAAAATAACAAATCTAAAATAGTGCTGATGTTGCTATTCCCTTTTGTTTGTTTCATTTTAATTAGTGGTGGATGGTTTGGTCTAGAAACAGTTGAAACAGAAAAATGGGGCGGTTTAATGCTAACCATTTTAGTTGCAGCCGTTGGTATTATCGCTTCGTTCCCTATAGGTATTGTATTAGCCCTAGGTCGTCAATCTGATATGCCTATTCTAAGAACCTTATGTATTGGTTTTATTGAATTTGTACGTGGTGTTCCGCTGATCACTATTCTATTCATGGCTTCAGTGGTATTACCGTTATTTTTTCATGATGGTATTGAGTTTGATAAGTTACTGCGCGCTTTAATAGGGATCACGCTATTCCAAGCGGCTTATATTGCAGAAGTGGTACGTGGTGGTTTACAGGCGATACCAAAAGGTCAATACGAAGCAAGTGAAGCACTAGGTCTTAGCTACTGGCAGGGAATGATTTTAATCATTCTTCCGCAGGCTTTAAAAATATCTATTCCTAATCTAGTGGGTTCGTTTATCTCGTTATTTAAAGATACTACCCTTGTTTTAATCATCGGTTTGTTCGACATTCTTGCCATGGTAACACTGACTAACAGTGATACTAATTGGCTAGGCTACGAAGTAGAAGGCTATGTTTTTGTAACCCTTATTTACTGGGTATGCTGTTTTACTATGTCACAATATTCAAAATCGATTGAACGCAAATTTAACACCGAGCATTAAAAGGAAACGTCATGTCAGACCAAGAATTTATGATAACAATGAAGGACGTCAACAAGTGGTATGGTGATTTCCATGTACTAAAAGATGTAAATCTAAATATTAAAAAAGGCGAGAAAGTCGTTATCTGTGGCCCATCGGGCTCAGGTAAATCAACCACTATCCGTTGTTTGAATCACCTTGAGAAATTTCAACAAGGCCAAATTCATATTAATGGAACAGAGCTGATTGATGATGTGAAGATCGTACGTCACATTCGCGCACAAGTGGGCATGGTGTTCCAACACTTTAATTTATTTCCACACCTTTCAGTGTTAGAGAACTTATTGATTGCACCAACTTGGGTACACAAAAAGCCTCGTAAAGAAGCCATCGAAACAGCGATGTATTACCTTGAGCGTGTGAAAATTGCGGATCAAGCACATAAGTACCCTAACCAGCTATCAGGTGGACAACAACAACGTGTAGCGATTGCACGTTGTCTATGTATTAATCCTGAAATCATGTTATTTGATGAACCAACGTCAGCACTGGATCCCGAAATGGTATCGGAAGTATTAGACGTAATGGTGGAGTTAGCTGACGAAGGTATCACGATGATTTGTGTAACCCATGAAATGGGCTTTGCGAAGAAAGTAGCAGATCGCGTCATCTTTATGGATGCTGGACAAGTAATTGAAGAGAATGAACCGCATCAGTTCTTTGATAACCCACAATCTGACCGACTTAAGCTATTCTTAGATCAAATACTTTCACACTAATCTACTTAGGGCTGTTGATGTTTCTGGTTTAAACAAAACAATCAACAGTCCTCATAAACCTTAGTATTTTACAGAACCAAAAAAGGGCTAATTACTTAGCCCTTTTTTATATTTTTTATATTCTAACTTCAACTAAAAAGAATGAAAGTATCTCAATAAATTAGCGTTTTTCAGCAATGTCACGTAAAGCTTGTTTCTCTTGTGCTGATAAAAATGACATTTCTAAACCATTAATTTGCGCTTGTTTAATTTGTGCTAATGACAGCCCTGCTTGTATTGCAGCTACTTCGTATTCATAAGGTAATTCGATACCTTCAACTGCAGGATCATCAGTGTTTAATGACGCCATTACACCGTGATTTAAAAAAGTTTTAATAGGATGATTAGTAATATCGGCAATAGTACTGGTTTGTAAGTTAGAAGTAATACAAGACTCGATACCAATCTTATTCGCTGCAAGATAATCCATTAACTTCATATCTTCGATAGCTTTAACGCCATGCCCAATACGTTCCGCACCTAACTCTTTAATCGCCTGCCACATGCTTTCTGCACCAGCAGCTTCTCCAGCATGCACAGTGACGCGTAAACCTGCATCCCTCACCTGCTTAAAGTGATTAACAAACAGGTCACCTGGTTTACCTAATTCATCACCAGCAAGGTCTACTGCAACCAACTTATCTTTCTGGCTAAGTAAGCCGTCTAGTTCTATTTGACATGCTTCAGTACCATATGAACGGCTCATAATACCAATTAAATTGGTTTTTACATTGAAGTCTCGACTACCTGCAGCAACACCAGCAACGACAGCTTCAACCACACCTTGTACCGGTAAATTGTGTTTTAACGCCATGTAATAAGGTGAAAAACGCAATTCAGTGTAATCAATCTGCGCATTTTTAGCATCTTCGACATTTTCATAGGCCACTTGATAACAAGCTTCTAAATCGCCCAGCACTGCCACGCCCCAATCTAGTTTTGATAAGAAAGCAACTAAGTTAGGCTCAGCTTCAATGACTTGCACAAAGGGACGCAATGTATCAATTGTTGTTGCAGGTAAAGCAAGATTAAATTTTTGGCCTAATTCTAAAATGGTTTCAATACGAATGTTGCCATCTAAATGGCGATGTATATCAGTAAGCGGTAAGTTTTTAGTGATCATATTCATTCCTCTGTATTTGAAACCATGATAAAAAATTAAACCACCTTAAAATGCAATTTCCGAGGTTACAAATTAAAGTGGTTTAGTAAATGTAGTATAAAGAATGTGGTTATTTTTTGTCATCATAAAATCCGACTAAATGTCACTTTTTAAACTAAACTTAAACCCTATTAACATAATGTGTTGGCAGGATGTAATTAGCACAGGCAGAACATATTTCGAATAATAACGCACTATTGTAATTTTTATGCCCGTTGTCGTTAAAAGCGAGTATAAATTTCTATTTACCCCTTAGCTCTTCATTTTTATGCACTTATTATTTGAACCTAAGCTTAACAACAAATAACCGCACTTTTGATTATTTTGGCTAATAACAATTTCAGCCTTAAATTTATGTCCTCTGCTTGATATTCGTTCAATTAGTTAATGAAACAGGCATCAAGAAGTGAATAATTAAATGATTTGAGTGTGAATAGCTAAATGATTTGAAAATAGGTTTAAGTCTATTTACAAATAATTCAGAGGTTAATATCGGGGTTTTGTGAAATGAATTGCAGGATAAAAGACTATCCTGCAATTATTTAGATTGGCTACATGTTATTTAGATGCACTCAAAAAAGTGATGCTTAGAACTTGTAAGTAGCAGCAAAGTAATGACCAAATCCAGTTGTTTTGCCTGCAAAACCATCGTCTTTAAGACCATAAACATCTTTAAATGCTTTCAAGCCATAACCTAGAGCAAAATTATCTGAATGCCAGTAAATACCATTAAACATTACACCGCCATTATCTGTTTTAAGTCCAGAATTACTATCATCAACTCCAAATTGATAATCGATATAACCTTGGTACGAAATGAATGAACCATTTTCAAAGAAGTGGAAAGGTTTAAACCAGTTAGTAGAAACTTGGAAACCATCCCAATCCTTTTCATTTAAGTCGTATAAACTGTAAACATTTAAACCGACTTTACCTAACCAAGGTACCATTACATCAGAGCCAAGTCCCACAAAAGCATTATTTGTAGTTGTGCTTTCATTACAATTATTTCCATCTGAGTCACATACAGTTGCACCACCGCCACCCCAATTAAATAAAGTAGCTATGTATAATTCTTTAACAGGGCCAAACGATAAATCTGTACCAGTTAAACCATCTAGTGAAATACGAGGTGCAAATTTAATAAAAATTCTATCTTTTCCATCTTTATCAGAAGAGTCACTACTAGTTAAGTTGAATACATCAGCATAACCATAATAATCTAAGATTCCAGAACGGCCACCAAACTCAAGCTCAAGATAGTCATGGTCTGATTCACCTGGAAGTTCATTAACGGCATACATTAAATTGCCTTGCATCCAGTTATAATCATTTTTATGCGTATCGCCATCGGTATAATCGGCTGCAAACGTTGGCATTGCTGCTGCTAAGCTAAGAGCAAGTATTGTTTTTTTCATTGTAAAGTTCCTTTTATTAAGTAAAACAAACCCTAGACATGATAATTCACGTCCAAAAATAGGCTATTTTTTATGACTATCATCCATAACGTCACATTGGATGATGGCTAAAATTCCTGCCGCTTAGGGAGGACCATAAGCATTAAATGGCAGGAATTTTTAGATGTACTTTTTTATTCTGCAACCACAGAATCAAGCGCTATTAACAACATTTCATTAAAGCTTGTTTGACGATCATCTGAAGACAGTTTTTCGCCAGTACGGATATGATCCGATACGGTTAAAATACATAGTGCTTTTGCACCGTATTCAGCTGCCACGCCGTATAGACCAGCCGCTTCCATTTCTACGCCTAAAATATTGTATTTTTCTAACGTATCAAACACTTCAGGCTCAGGTGTATAGAAAGTATCAGCAGAGAAAATGTTACCCACTTGCGCTTTAATACCGTGCGCTTTTGCTGAGTTCACAGCTTTTTCTAGTAGGCTGTAATCTGCAATAGCAGCAAAATCATGATTAGCAAAACGGATACGGTTTGCTTTTGAATCTGTTGATGCACCCATACCAATGATCACATCACGGACTTTAATGTCTTTGCTTACTGCGCCACAACTACCTACACGGATAATGCTTTTAACGCCATAATCCTTGATCAATTCAGTAGCATAAATTGAACATGATGGGATACCCATACCGCTGCCCATAACTGAAATGCGTTTGCCTTTGTAAGTACCAGTAAAACCAAGCATATTACGAACATCCGTCACTTGCACAACGTCTTCTAAAAAGGTCTCTGCAATGTATTTAGCTCGTAAAGGGTCGCCTGGCATTAATACTGTTTCTGCAAATGCGCCGTCGACTGCGTTAATATGTGGTGTTGCCATGTTAATTCTCCAATAATTATTTAAAAATACTTTTACCGTATTCAAGATCTGGTAATTGATGATATTCCGCGATTGTTTGTCCGATATCAGCAAAGGTGTCACGCAAACCGACTGGGCCTGCAGGTACATTTTTACCGTAGAAGATGACCGGAATATGTTCACGAGTGTGGTCAGAACCAGGCCAAGTTGGGTCACAACCATGGTCTGCTGATAACACTAATAGGTCGTCGTCATCCATCAACTCAAGCATTTCTGGTAAACGAGTATCAAAATACTCAAGCGCTGCGGCATAACCTGCCACATCACGACGATGACCAAAATCCGCATCAAAATTTACAAAATTTGTAAATATAATGGTTTCTTTATCTGCGTCTTTTAGCGATTGTAAAGTGGTATCAAATAATGCTTCTAGACCCGTTGCTTTAATCGCTTGGGTAATACCTTGGGTTGCAAAGATATCCGAAATCTTACCAATACTGACCACTTCTCCACCGGCATTTTTCATGCGATCTAACAAGGTTTCAGAAGGTGGTAATACCGAGTAATCATGACGATTACCAGTACGCGCAAAATTGCCCGGTGCGGTGCCTAAAAATGGACGCGCAATCACTCGGCCAATGTTGTAAGGCTCTAATAGCTCACGTGCAATTTCACATAGCTCATACAAACGCTCAACACCGTAGGTTTCTTCATGACAGGCAATCTGAAAAACACTATCACTTGATGTATAGAAAATCGGCTTACCGGTTTTCATGTGCTCTTCGCCTAATTCATCTAAAATAACCGTACCTGATGAATGGCAATTTCCTAGGTAACCAGAAATGCCTGAACGTTCAACAATTGCATCTAATAGTTCTTTCGGGAAACTATTTTTCTTGTCTTTAAAGTATCCCCATTCGTACAAAACAGGTGCGCCAGTAATTTCCCAGTGACCACTTGGCGTATCTTTACCCGTAGAGATTTCCTGTGCGTAACCATACGCAGAGACAGGAACAACAGTTTCGTCGAGTTCTAGTGGGAACTCGCCTGAACTATCTCGGCAAGCATGTGCTAGGCCTAATTTAGTTAGGTTAGGTACCACTAACGGACCCTTGCGATTTATATCTGCTTGACCTGTTGCACAAAGTTTGGCAATACTGCCAAATGTATTTGCACCCACATCATTAAAAGTAGTGCCATCGGCTAAGCTGCCTTCAAATTGGTCTGCATCGTGGCTTGCGCCTATACCTAAAGAATCAAGTAATAGAATAATGGTGCGTTTCATTAGTAACCTCCAGTTTCAGCGGGTTTAGTCGCTAAATTTAATTCCGCTAATAAGCTTCCTAAAAGGCTTGAAGCCCCAAAACGGAAATGCTCTGTGTTCACCCAATCGTCACCCATAATATCTCGGGCTAATTGCATGTAATCATTTGCAGTTTGTGCATCTTTCACACCACCTGCGGCTTTAAAGCCAATATCCTTGCCTGACTTTTTAATTGCTTCAATCATTACTCTTGTTGCTTCTAATGTTGCGTTGACTGGTACTTTACCCGTTGATGTTTTAATAAAGTCAGCGCCTGCATTAATACAAATTGAACTTGCTTGCTCAATTAACTCGGCAGTTTTTAACTCACCGCTTTCAATAATCACTTTTAAAGTGACTTGCTCGCCGCAAACTTCTCGGCAGGCTTTAACCATTTTTTCTCCAACCGTAGCGTTGCCCGCTATTAATGCTCGGTATGGAAATACTAAATCCACTTCATCAGCGCCATAGGCGACAGCGGCTTTAGTTTCAGCGACAGCAATGTCGATATCGTCATTACCGTGTGGGAAATTTGTGACTGTTGCGATTTTAATATCGCCAGTTTTTTGTGCTTGTAATGTTTTACGTGCAATCGGAATAAAGCGTGGGTAAATACAAACAGCAGCAGTGTTACCTGCAGCACTCTGTGCTTGTTTGCATAGCGTAATCACTTTTTGATCCGTGTCGTCATCATTCAGTGTGGTTAAATCCATCAAATGAATTGCTTGTCGCGATGCTTGTTGTAAATCACTCATTAAAAAATCCTTTGATTTCATTTTATGGGTCATTAAGTTGTATCGTGTTTATTGATACTACCTAAAGGTTAAATAACTGAGGGCTCATTAAGAGCACCTCAGTGCTTATTTAAATATGTAGGTTATGCAACGCTTAGTGCGAAGAAAATACCTACTAGAGTTGCACTCATTAAGTTAGATAATGTACCAGCCATTACCGCTTTTAAGCCTAAACGTGCGATATCAGGGCGACGTGAAGGTGCTAATACACCCAGACCACCTAATAAAATAGCCATTGACGATAAGTTAGCAAAACCACATAACGCAACAGTAATAATTACTTGTGTATGTTCGCTTAATGCTTCTTTAACATTTATAAAGTCGATGTAAGCAACAAACTCATTAACTACTAATTTCTGACCTAGTAAGCTACCTGCAACAACAGCTTCAGACCATGGCACACCAATTAAGAAAGCGATTGGAGCAAATAAGTAACCTAGAATTTGTTCAAGTGTTAATGCCTCAAAACCAACAACATCACCAAACGCACCTAACATAGTATTAATTAATGCAATTAATGCGATGAAAGCGATTAACATTGCACCTACATTTAGTGCTAGTTTAAGACCAGATGATGCACCTGAAGCAGCAGCATCAATAACGTTAACAGGTTTGTCTTCATCTTCAACCAATGCGAGTTCTTCGGCAGTAAGCTCTTTGGCTAGTTCTGTTTCTGGCTCTAAAATTTTAGCCATTAACAGACCACCAGGAGCGGCCATGAATGATGCAGCGATTAAGTACTCAAGGCTAACACCTAAAGATGCATAACCTACCAATACAGAACCAGCAACCGACGCCAAACCACCACACATTACGGCAAACAATTCAGAACGAGTCATATGTTTAATGTAAGGTTTAACCACTAATGGTGCTTCAGTTTGCCCAACAAAAACGTTCGCAGCAGCTGACATTGACTCAGTACGACTTGTGCCTAGTAATTTTTGTAGCGCGCCACCAAAGATTTTGATAATGAATTGCATTACACCTAGGTAATACAAAACCGCCATGAATGAAGCAAAGAAGATAATGATAGGAAGTACTCTAAAGGCAAAGACAAAACCGCCACCGCCAAATACTTCAAACATCTTACCTGATACAAGACCACCAAATAGGAAGCTTACCCCTGCATTAGCACTATCGATAACACCTTGAACTGCGCCAGAGATACCCTGCAGGAATGATGCACCCCACGGAGTAAAAATAACGAAAGCTGGAATGATTGCTTGTATTGCAAAAGCCCCACCCACAGTTCGAATATTAATTGATTTTTTATTCTTAGAAAAAAGAAAAGCAATTAAAAGAAGGGATATAACTCCCACTAGACCCATAATTATGTGCATATATTTACTCCATTCATTTATGTCAATTAGACTGAAGAATAACTCTACAGTCATCTCCCTCTGATATCCTGGCCAACCCAGGCATGTATAATCCGAAAAATTCGAATTTGTGCGGTTTGTTACCTATTGAGAACAAACCTAATTTGTTACACCTCGATTATAGTTTATCCATAATCATGGTTTCTAATTTATTCTGGTCAATCGCAAAGTTGCGAATACCTTCGGCTAATTTCTCAACCGCCATAGGATCTTGATGATGAGCCCATAAAAACTCAGATTCTGTTAATGCACTTGGTGCTGCTTTAACTTCCGTAGTTGCGATTAATTTTGTTTCAACTTCACCATCAGTATCACGTAATTCTTGTAATAATTGCGGGCTAATCGTTAAACGGTCACAACCGGCTAGCTCTAGTATTTCACCGACATTTCTAAAACTTGCACCCATTACCACTGTGTTATAACCATGTTCTTTGTAATAGTTATAAATAGACGTTACAGAGATCACACCAGGGTCTTCACTAGGTTCAAAATCAACACCTTGCTTTGCTTTGTACCAATCCATAATACGGCCAACAAAAGGTGAAATTAAAAACACCTCGGCTTCAGCGCAAGCCTGTGCTTGAGCGAATGAAAAAAGCAGCGTGAGGTTACAGTTTATCCCTTCTTTTTCAAGTATTTTAGCTGCTTGAATACCATTCCAAGTTGCCGCTAGCTTGATTAAAATACGATCATTGCTTATTCCTGCATCATTATACATTTTCACTAACTGACGAGCCTTTGCTAAACTTGCTTCAGTATCGTAAGAAAGACGCGCATCTACTTCTGTAGAAATTCGACCAGGAATTGTTTTTAAAATCTCTTTACCAATATTGACCGCTAACATGTCACAGGCAACTTCTACTTGTTGTTGTTTGTTATCACCCTGCTTTTTAGCATATTCAATCGCATCTGCGATTAATGGTGCATAGGCTTCAATAGTCGCAGCTTTTAATATCAGAGATGGGTTCGTTGTAGCATCTTCAGGTTGGTACTGTTTGATTGCTTCAATATCACCTGTATCTGCAACAACTGTTGTCACTTGGCGTAATTGCTCTAATTTATTTTGCATGTTTATTCCTTTCACTTGATTCTTTATTTGCAACTGAAACCTAGTTGAAAGCGTCTCACTTTTTATTTATATTAAGTATTTATTTACGACAATAATGGGATGATAAATTGTTGATAAACTATACCACCAAGATAAACACCAAAAATTCCGATAATGCCTGAAAGTACTGGTGGAGCTGGTAGCGGCAGTTTCAAAAAGGCAAATATCAACCCTACAACAACCCCCGCAAATAAAGCTAATAGTATTTCTTGCATCTCTGTTCCTCGTCATTCTTCAATGAGTAAATAGTAGGCATTCAAAGCACTTTAAAATGAGATCTTGATCTATAGATTTGATATTGACTGAAAAGCATTAACTAGCGTTAACAAAATATGTGGTTTATGCTAATGGTAGATTTAAGGGACCAATATTATGTTTAATATAAGAGAAGATTTTAATTGTTGTAAAACAGTTAGTTGCAGAAATTTCGGCATAAATAAAAGCGATGACTATATTTATAAAAGTAAACGCTTAGGGTATCTTGCAGTAGAATGTAAGGCCTGTGGTAGTCTCCCACCCTGGGTAAATAACCAAATAATCGAAAATATTTTAAAAGAAAAGCTTGCATTCCATTTTGCTAGGAAAATTAGCCACTGTACCCATTGTTATCAATATTTCTTTTTTAACGAAAAAAATGAAGCTCAGTTACACGGTTTCACTGCAGCGGGTACGCAACGTTTGAAATGTAAAAATTGCCAACGGGTGTATAGCGTAGGTAAACATAAGAATATTGATGCAATCACACAGGTATTGCAAACAGTAATAGATAAGCTAGATACAAGTGCTGCGATCAAACAAACCGGTTTATCGGCACGCCTTTATTACTTTTACCTCGAAAAATTATCATTATTGTTGACCAACTATAGCCGTTTAAAAGAGCAAGGAGTAGTACAGCGCGACTACATAGCACTGCAGACTGAAGGCAAGATTGTACATTTAGACCACAAGCGAGGTTTTTATGCATTGTTCACTGCGGAGGCAGATAGTGGCTATATTTTGTTACAAACCAGTAATGTCACACAACAAAAGCTAACCAAACAAGATACTTACCACAGCACTGAAAATACTGTCATTAAAGATGGGTATTCCAATAATGTTGAAAATGAAATTAATCAACGTTACCAGCAAACGATGCAGCGTAAACATTTCGAAAAATTATTGGTTGGAGAATTAAAGCCGATCAACCGCTGTAGTTTAATCAACCCAGCAAGGCTCTCATACGTGCATTTTTCGATGCTACGCGCCTTTATATACAAAACAGAGCATTACAGACATTATATCGAGTTAGAAAGTAGTATTCGTGCCGCGGCATTAATGTCAGCCTATCCAGAGATTAAAACTGAAAAAGCAGAAATCTATTATTATTTACCTTTTGCTAACAGCAAAGAAACATTAATTAATAAAAAAGTGGGATGGTGGGGAGATCGTTGGTCAAGTTTTGAATCAGGTGCATATAGCGCGATCACTAAAAATTTGCAAAGTAGCCCCCCTTTTGACTTAAAGGATACGGAATATTTGAATCGTTATTTTGCTTATTTAAAAGGAAGTTTGAATAAGGGGTTAAATAGTATTAATACCCTTGCAAACTTTTCAGAGATTCATCGCGTATTATTTAATTTTTGTGAAACTAATAAAGGAAAAAGTCCTGCGATGCAGTTTGCTTTAGCGGATAAACCCTATACGGCACAGGAACTACTAGAAGAAGCGATTGTGCTTAACGAAAATTTACCGCAAAAAGACTAAAAGGTGAAGAGATAACAAAAGAAATAAAGGCCAAGACATTGGCCTTTATTTCCTAAAGTGAACGTAACAATTATTGTTTATTACTGTACAGATTAAAGAGTTTAATAGCGTGCGATTAAAACTTAATACCGTGCAGGTTAAAGTCTAATAATGATTAAAGCTCTTCACCTAAGAAAGCAAAAGGTAATAATGCTGCAATCGTATTTTGTGTGTATTCACCTTCTGATTCATAGCTATAGACTAAACAATCGTTCATTGACTGCTCAGCAATCACCTGTCGACATGCGCCACATGGATGCGCCGTAACCAACAGTTTTTCCGCATTACGAGCGGCAATATGCACTTCTTGAATATCGCCTTTATTAATACCTTCAGCAACGGCTGTAAAAATGGCATTACGTTCAGCACAGATAGTCGTTGGATAAGCAGCAGATTCAACATTAACCCCCTTGAATTCGCGTCCATCTTTGCACACCACAATAGAAGCAACATTGAATCCTGAGTATGGCGCAGAGCTATTATCTAATAGCGTTTTTAATTCATTAAAATAGTTTTTTTTCATATGAAATTTCTCTCTTTTTCTACATTGGTGATGTATTTAATACAATTTTACAGCAGACAATAAGTTAACTCGATATTAGCAGTCATTAATCGTACAACAGCACCCGTGGCATAAACATAACGCTAAGGACTATCGACCTTTCAAACTCTAGAGTCAGATAATAAGTGTAATCAATGACGTATAAAACTTTCTTAGGTAATTGGGTCTGATTTCATTCAGCTTAAGCACATCAAGCAAATGAACCACCTAAAGCAAAGCTACTGGTGGTAAAAAATTACACAGCCTACATGAACAGGCAGAAGATATAAGCGACTCTTTGTTGTACTTAAAGAGTCACTTTAAACGATAGACTGAGTACAAAGATCACAGCCTACAGCATCGTTATTTTAATAATTTTTTCGCAGCAGCAACGACAATAGTAATCGCATGTGATTCCGTTTTTTTCATGGTTGCTTCGTCTGGGATCTCTTGTTGTGTACGGTTAACTATCACGCCTGCAACACAAGCAGCAGCCCAACCTTGAGAAGCACACATAGTAAATAAGGTAGATGACTCCATCTCGTAATTTAATACACCAAGGTCCTGCCACTCTTGCATTGAACCTTTAAACTGGCGAGTAACACGACCAGACACTGTATCGTAACGCTCTTGACCTGGGTAAAAAGTATCACTTGAAGCAGTGATACCCACATGTGGTTCAATATCAAGATCACGACATGCAGCGACCATTGCCGTTGTAGCATGAAAATCTGCAACCGCAGGGAATTCCATAGGAGCAAAATGTAAACTTGCACCATCCAGACGTACAGAAGCTTGAGTCACAATCACATCGCCTACATTTACATGTGGTTGAATCGCTCCAGTGGTACCGATACGTAAGAAAGTACGAACACCTAACTGTGCCAGCTCTTCCACAGCAATTGAAGTCGAAGGACCACCAATACCTGTTGAACAAACCACAACAGCTTTACCGTCGATGTATGCTAAGTAACTAGTGTATTCACGGTGGCTTGCTAAAAATGTTGCATTTTCCATTAATTCCGCAATACGAGCAACGCGCTCAGGATCACCAGGGACAATCGCTAAGGTTGCACCATCTAACATCGCTTTTGTTAAACCTAAATGAAATACTTCAGACATAATTTTTTTCCTTTTTTAAAAGGCAGTCACACTGCCTTTATTTGTTATAAGATTTTTATTATAAAAACTTAATATAAGAACTTGCTAGTCGTGTTTGATATAAAACTTCAATGTAACCACTTAATTTATAAGCTAAACACTGTATTTATAAGTTAATTGCTGTATTGACGACATTATCTACAGTGAAACCAAACATTTCAAATAATTGATCAGCAGGCGCTGACTCACCAAATGTGGTCATACCAATCACCGCACCGTTTAAGCCAACGTATTTGTACCAGTAATCAGCAATACCCGCTTCAATTGCTACACGTTTAGTTAAAGCTGCTGGTAATACAGACTCTTTGTATTCTGCAGATTGTAATTCAAACTGCTCAGTACAAGGAATTGATACAACACGTACCGCTTTACCTTGAGCTGTTAATTCTGCAGCACCTTGCATTGCTAACTCAACCTCAGAGCCTGTCGCAATTAAGATGATTTCAGCAGGTGTTTCAGAGTCAAGCAACACGTAACCACCTTTTGCCACATCAGCTAATTGCTGTGCATCACGCGCTTGTGGTTTCAGGTTTTGACGGCTAAAGATAAGTGATGACGGTGCATCAACAGATTCAATCGCAAATTTCCAAGCAACAGCAGATTCAACGCTGTCACATGGACGCCATGTGTTCATGTTCGGTGTTAAACGTAAACTTGCAATTTGCTCGACAGGTTGGTGAGTTGGACCATCTTCACCTAGACCAATTGAGTCATGCGTAAACACTTGAATAGAACGTTGCTTCATTATTGCAGACATACGTAATGCGTTACGTGCGTATTCCATAAACATTAAGAATGTTGCGCCGTAAGGGACAAAACCTTTATGTAATGCGATACCGTTGATAATGGCAGCCATTGCAAACTCACGTACGCCGTAATGTAAGTAGTTACCCGTAGCGTCATCAGCCGTAATCGCTTTTGTACCAGACCACATGGTTAAGTTAGATGGCGCTAAATCAGCAGAACCACCTAACAGCTCTGGTAACATTGCGCCAAATGCTTCGATACAGTTTTGTGAGGCTTTACGTGTTGCAATATTGCCTTGGTTAGCTTGTAAATCAACAATGTAAGCAGAAGATTTAGCTTCCCATTCAGCAGGCAATTCGTTATTAACACGACGTTTGTATTCAGCTGCTAGTTCAGGATAAGCCGCGGCGTAGACTGCGAATTTTTCATCCCAAGATTGCTCTGCTGCTTGACCTTGTGTTTTGTTATCCCAACCCGCGTAAATATCGGCAGGAATTTCAAATGGACCGTGGTTCCAACCTAATGCTTTACGCGTTGCAGCGATTTCATCGTGACCTAATGGTGCACCGTGACAATCATGTGTACCTTGTTTAGCAGGTGAGCCGAAGCCAATAATTGTTTTACAACAAATCATCGTTGGTTTAGTCGTTTCTGCTTTTGCAGAGATGATAGCCGCTTTAATTTCTTCAGGGTTATGCCCATCAACAGAAATAACTTGCCATCCGTAAGCTTCAAAACGTTTAGGTGTATCGTCAGTGAACCAACCTTCTACGTCACCATCGATTGAAATACCGTTGTCATCCCAGAATGCAATCAGTTTACCTAGGCCTAAGGTTCCCGCTAAAGAACAAGCTTCATGAGAAATACCTTCCATTAAACAACCATCACCTAGGAAAGTGTAAGTATGGTGGTCAACAATATCGTGGCCTTCTTTGTTAAAAGAAGCCGCTAAAGAGCGTTCAGCAATCGCCATACCAACGGCATTAGTAATACCTTGGCCTAATGGGCCTGTTGTTGTTTCGACACCTGGTGCGTAACCATATTCCGGATGACCCGGTGTTTTTGAATGTAATTGGCGGAAGCTTTTAAGATCTTCAATTGAAAGGTCGTAACCTGTTAAATGCAATAGAGAATAGATAAGCATTGAACCATGGCCGTTAGACAAAATAAAGCGGTCGCGATCAGCCCAGTTTGGGTTAGTCGGGTTATGCTTTAAAAAGTCAGTCCATAAGACCTGCGCAATATCAGCCATACCCATTGGTGCGCCTGGGTGACCTGAATTGGCTTTTTGGACAGCATCCATACTAAGGGCGCGTATTGCGTTAGCTAACTCTTGACGAGAAGGCTGAGAAGTAGAACTCGATGGCATAAATAACTCCTAAAAATTAAACTTAAATTTAAAAACTAAAATCAGTGTATTTTGTAAATAGGTAAGAAAGTGAGAACTAGATCGACAGAATGGGTAAAATATTTTCAACAGTGCTGCAATACACAAAATATGTGGTTAAATTGATATATTACACTCCACTAAAGTGGTGGGTTTATAAATTAGAGTCTTAATTAAGTGAATTAGTTAAGTGAATTAGTTAAGTGGATTAATTAAGTATCTTCATAAACTAACAGTCCGATGATTGAGCACGTAGGTAATTAACCACTTTTTCTTCAAAGGTAACCTCAGAATAAAATTCTTTTACCATCTTGGCAGGTGAAATAGGCGTGCGCTCCATTAAAGGAACGGCTCGTCCGGTGGCAGTAATATATGCATGTACATCTGTATGTCGAGCCAATAAAGGCTGAATAACATCTCGATACATCACCTCAGCTAATAGGCTCGCATAACCTTGTTTACGAAAGTCAGGCATAGTCACAAAGTGTATTACGCCTAAATCCTGATATAAGATGCCGTCGAATAAAGTTGTTTTATCCATGCAAGCTTCATAATTTTCTAACAGACTATAAGCCACCAGCTGTTCATCAACATACAACTTGAGTAATTCAGCTTGAGTACCATGACGCAATTGCTCATGCTCAGTTAACCATTGGAATAAGTACCACATTTTCATGTTAACTTGCCCTAAGTTGAGCATTTCTTGCGCACAATCTTTAGCATTACAATATTCAAAGCGTTGCATTTATTACCTATATTTATTTAATGAGCCTAATAGAGCTTCTGGCCAAAATAACCATTCAC
The DNA here is from genome assembly GCF_037546705.1 of Vibrio sp. 2-Bac 85. Taxonomy (NCBI): domain Bacteria; kingdom Pseudomonadati; phylum Pseudomonadota; class Gammaproteobacteria; order Vibrionales; family Vibrionaceae; genus Vibrio; species Vibrio sp. 2-Bac 85. The sequence continues at coordinate 33,362 of NZ_JALAAB010000020.1, forward strand.
ATTAGCATTAGCATTAGCATTAGCATTAGCATTAAAGAATACAATGCAGGCTGAGCAGTAACCACAATAGCGAGTGTTATTTTATCGCAATGTGTATTTCAATTTCATTATAGTTTGGATAAAACTCAAAATCAGTGGAATAAGTGCGCTGATGTTTAGCCTCTGGATTCCAAAAATAATTCCAAACCTCAGTCCACCCATCAATGGCAATTTGTGGCATTTCTCCTTTGTGTTTAAAGACAAGATACTTGCCAGCGGAGATTACTACTTTTTGTAAAGGTATAGATGCAGGTAAATTTTTACCATCAAAACCAGCTAATACACTAAATTGACCGCGAGCATCTGATTCATAATCAAAATATACTCCGTAAACTCTTTCTCCACTTTGATAATCAACATCAACAACCTTATCAAACTGTTGCCACAAAGCGCCTATTTTTCCTTTATCAGCGCTCATTTCAGTTTCATTATCAGTTCTGATACTTAAGCCATGCAGTATTTTTTCTGAAACATTACGTATCGTCATAACAAATCCAAGTAAAAAATCGGATAGTTTACCGAAGTATTCAACAGAAGCACTACTATGAGGCAATACTATGCAGCAGTGAATAGTTTTGCTCATGCTAAGTTGAGGTTAGTTATATCACAATCAAGAATAAGGATTAAAATTTATAAATATTATCCTGGTTATTTTCCAGAGGAGTTGATCTTTGAAGTGTATTTTTCTAGTGCATCAAAGGAAAACTGTGATGCACAAGTATCTATATTTCCTAATATTAACTATTGATAATGGCACGCTCAATAAAGACTTCTTTTGCTATCTGCATCGCATTGAGTGCAGCAGGAAAACCTGCATAAACAGCCATTTGTATAATTACTTCTGTCACTTCCTGTGGTTTACATCCTACATTCAGCGCACCATTAATATGTACATTTAATTGCGGTAAGCAACTCCCCATTGCAGTTAATGCAGCCACCGTTGCTAATTCTCTGCTCTTAAGATCAAGCCCTGCTCTAGGGTAGATATCACCAAAAGCAAACTCAATAGTATACTTGGCTAAGTCGGGAGAAATAGTTGCTAAACTATCAATCACTTTTTGCCCTGCCTCTCCATCAATTTCTTGTAATTTGATAAGGCCATCTTGATAACGTTTATTATTCATTTTCTTTCCTTATGTATTTATTAATAAGCCAACTTTCAATAACAATCGGATTTCGTTAACCACTCTACAACTTAGAGCCAACTCTAAGTCAAGTGTTTAAAAGATGAAAAATTTGAGAAGATTAGCCAATGGGCAAAACGTAGATTTATTAATATAAGTTTATGAAAATTTTGAATTGTCGACAGTGACTTTATAAGAAATTTAATATCAAAGAATTAAGCTGTAACACTTTTATTTTAATGACTTTTAATTTTAATGCCTTGTTATTTAATGATTTAAGGAAGGTATATTAAGGAAAGGTAATTGAAATAATAGCGAGTACAAATTGTTTATAAATTATATTGATGCCTATATTCATTGCACTTTAATAACGTCGCTATAATAGGTGATTTTTTGTTGCAGCTTCTTAAGGTTTAACTGCTGCTCAGTAATATTTTCCTCAAGTTTAAGGGCGTGATCCTGTAACATCTTCATTCTTTGCTCTGATGTCGAAATGCCCTGCTCTCTTAATTCTGCATACTTCAAGATTCCTTCCAGTGGCATCCCCGTATCTTTTAATCGCTTTATAAAGGCGACCCAAACTATATCTTGCTCTGTAAACCAACGGTGGCCACTGCTATTACGAGAAATGTTTTTTAATAACCCCATTTTTTCATAATATCTAACGGTATAAGCAGTGAGCTTGGTTGCCTCTGAAAATTTTTTAATATTCATGCATTTTTCCTAATCTTGAATTCAAGTAATAAGTCCTAATAATTAAAATATACACTAACAAAGTAAACCAAATGAGTGATCAAAACGTATAACTCGAAACAACCTCAAGGAGTAAATCATGTTTTCAATATTTAAAAAAGATCCAATTAAAAAACTCAACCAACAACTGTCTGCAAAATTAGAGGAAGCAATGAACGCACAGCGTAACGGCGATATAAGAACTTACTCGCAATTAAGCTTTGAAGCACAAGAAATTGAAAAGCAGTTAATCGTCTTAGAAAATGCAAACAAGTAGAAGATTATTGATAGCCTTATAAATTTATCTTTGTATTTAAGAGCTCATTTGGTTGCATGTGATAGAGCCTTTGACAGTCCCTATTAACTTAGATTGAGATGGTGTTGTTTATTAGGGTATCGATCATTAGGGTATCAAATATTATACTAGCGATTGTTTTAGAGCTGTGGCGATTGACAATGATCTAATACTAAATGGCTTATAAGACAGCACTTAATGCCCACCCTCCTAGTATTAGAATAGTTAGACTAATCATCGCTTTCTTTTTGTGTTTATTGATAATGCGTTCAGCATGGTTTCCTGCATAATATACAACTAACGCCAAACCAAAGTAACGAATAGAACGTGCAATTGCAGAAGCAATTAAAAATAAAGTAAGTGAGTACTTAGTTGCACCAGCAGCAAGCATTGCGATTTGGAATGGAATCGGAATAATGCCTAGTGTAATAACAAACCAAAATCCTTGATTTTCCATGCTTTGTCTGACATTTTCAAACTGTGTTGGGTTTGAAAATGTTTCAATGATCCAATCGCCAACCACATCAAATAAATAATACCCAAGTGCATAACCAAATAAAGCGCCCACAATACAACCTAAGGTTGCCATTAAGGCAATAAGCCAAAGCTTTTCGCGACGTGCCTGCATTAACGGTACTAATACCGCTTCCAATGGGATGGGAACAATGGTTGATTCCAAAAATGATGCAATCGTAATACCACTCAACATATGCTTTGAATCAATAAACTTACGTGTTTTTTGTTTTATCTTTTTTTGGATTGGCATAATGTATCTCTTTAGTAGCTAGGATCTTGGTTAGCTACCGTTTCAGTTACCTGATGGTTAAATCAGCTGATGACTAAGTTAACTGATTATGTATGTTATTTAGTAGTTATTTAAATATCAAGTAGCAGTTATTTAGTATCAGAGTTGCAGATATGAATATTATTCATCATCAATAAAATAATTTTGAATACACCCTTTTAAAATAACGTTAATGGCTTCATTTTTAGCATATAAGTATGAAGGCGTATTGATATGGAGGACTGATTAATGGGGCAGCAATCAGGGGCTCCCCCTAGAACTTAGACAACATTTTACTACTACAAACCTACTTAGCACTTAACTTATGCATCGATGTATGTACAGCTTGAGTACGGTCGTTGCCCTATGTAAAACGACTTAGTAGTATGATTTTTCAAACTCTTTTTTGGCTTCATCTTCAGCCATTCCATACTTCTCTTGCATTTTTCCTTGAAACTTTTCTAGGTTACCATCAATTTCTTGTAAATCATCATCAGTTAATTTACCCCAATTCGCTTTAAGTGTACCTGAAACTTGTTTCCACTTACCTTCGATAATATCGTTGTTCATTAAGTAACTCCTTGCTTTATTATAAGGTTTATTAAACTTGGTTTAATAAAAGAGCCATTAAAAAGATTATTTAAAAATAACATCGTCATTAGAATCCTTGATGCTACAAACTTTTCATCGAACTCAATTAACTATAACCAAGTTCCATGTAACTATAACCAAGTTCCATGTAACTATAACCAAGTTCCATGCCAACACATAAACCATTGATTATTAAATAATAAAATAAAAGGTAAGTGATAAGCATGTGACTTCTTTGTAATAATTACAGCCCTGCTTGTCAATATTTCATGGGGCACAATGAAAACAGATGCTCAATAAGTTACATTATTGAATAATGCCTTACGCCATAACAGTTGAATCTAGCAACGCTATAGTGATTATTTATTAACGTAAACTAACTCACTGAGTAAAGGGAAGTGATCTGAGTCGATAGATGGCATTCTTTGTATTGAACCCAACTCAAAATGTTCACTATGGAAAATATGATCTAGAGGCCAACGCAAAATAGGATAACTGGCATGAAACGTATTAAACATGCCCCTGCCCATCCTTGGATCCTTAAGTCCACTAATACGCCTAAAAGCACGCGTAGTTGGCGACCAAGCAACATCATTTAAATCGCCGGTCACTATAATAGGCTCCGTTTGTCCTGCAACTTGCTTTGCAATTACCAATAACTCCCGATCTCTTGGCGTTGAGGTTGTGTTCTCTGTTGGACTTGGCGGCGCAGGATGTAGAAAATGACATTTAACTTTAATATTATTTTTTAACACTAAATAACAGTGTATTGAAGGGATCCCTTCCTCGATAAGCTCTAATAATTGTACATCCTCTAATACAAACTTACTGTAAAGGTGCATACCGTATAAATTATCTAATGGGCAATTAACTCGATGTGGATATTCGCTATGGATGGGGTGTAATGCATCTTCCCACCATTGATCTGTTTCCAAGGTCACCACCACATCAGGCTGGTATGACTGAATTAACTTAATTAACTTTTCAGCAGAATGATTGGGCATCAGTACATTGCTGGTCATTATTTTAATTGATTGTTGATATGGTGCGGTCGCCTTTTTCACTTGTATTGGATATAGCCTTGTGTAAGGAAAAATCCAAGCGATTTGATACAAAGATAATAAGCCGTTAATACTAACAAGCACAATTGCCATGCTAGGAGAAGCAAGGAAGACGCTAGCAATGGTAAGACTCACAGTAAGTACGGCAATTTGTACGCGCGGAAACTCCCACACTCTCGATAACCAATGATTACTCGGTAATAAAGGCACTAGTGTCACGCACAACATGATGCAAGTGAATAGGGTAATAATAATTTCAAACATCTTCAATTCCTTGGCTAACTATCTTTTAAATAACTATTTTCTAAATAGTCATTTTTTAAATAAGCACTTTTTAATAACTATGTTGCTCTAAATAGCTATGTATTTCTAAATAATTGGTTCTAATTATGTCTTAATATGCCTTAATTAAAACGCAGTGAGAACTACGTTATGCCCTATGACGTGTGCATTAATTAATGACAGGGTAATGAAGAGATAATCTTGTAAGAATAAGATCATCTAGGAAGTTCATAAAGTAATAATCGATACTTTGTATTTCATGATCCATTGTGTGCGATAATTTTTTGCTAGCGTAACCATTAATACTTTACTGAGAAAGTCCTCTTTGTTTTCGCGCCTCCTCAATACTGCCAGCATTGTGTAAATTTTTATATCCTTCTAGCTTTAGCGCTGAAATGGCAATATCAGATCTCCCCCCAGTTTTATCATAAAAATAGAAAACTGTTTCTCTATCGGGAAACAGTTTAACCACTTCTCTAACAATATTAGAATGCGAAATACGTAAGTCTCCTGCAATATTGTCACGTTGATTTTCCACTAAGGTACGAACATCAATCCACACCGGTTCATCAGCATAAGACAATGAACTAAATAGCATAGCCAAGGTAAATGAAGCGATACTAATAAGCCTTTTAATTTTCATTAAATAACTCCTTTTGAGCTAACCATAGTTTTTAGTTGACCATAGTTTTGAGTTAACCACAGTTTGAGTTAAGCATAGTCTTCAGGTTAATTTAATAGATCTCGCAAATTGTAAACCGCTGAGTCAGTGCGTTTAATATAACTGTAATCCGCAATCGGTGATAACTCTAAAATAGCTCTGCGTAACATATCAAAGGCAATGGCGACGGTTAAATCACGAATGTAATCTCGACTTCTCGTCGCGGTTATATTGATCATCTGGCAATAGATTTTTTGTTGGGCTTTAACCGCAATCACCACCGTACCAACTGGGTGTTGATCTGAGCCGCCACTAGGGCCTGCAATGCCGGTAGTCGCGATCGCAAAATCTGGCGTTGTAATATTGGGGTTAGCACAAGCTACACCAGCGGCCATCTGTGCTGCACAAATTAATGAAACTTCAGATTGCTCAGCAATATCTATTGCTTGTACATTAAGTAAGCCTATTTTTGCTTCATTACAATAACTAACAACACCTTGTTTAAGGTAATGAGAGCTACCAGAAAAAGCAACTAATTGACTGCAAATCTCGCCGCCAGTTAATGACTCAGCAATGGCCAAAGTACTATCTCTTTCACTAAGCAGATGATGTACTTCTGCCGCTAAAGTGTCCTTATTTCTCGCAACAATACCATCACCTAATAAACTAACCGCTTGTGATATTGCTAGCGATTGCTGTTCTTGAGTCACATCACGTGCGATTAACTTTAACTCTAAATAAGGCATGTAAGAACGGTAACCAAGCGTGATACCAGCTGGCCAAGTAAGTTGTTCTAAACGTTCAGCCATCTCTGATTCACCAATACCAATACTTAACAATTTAGTGACTTCAACTTTACTCTGTTTTGTTGCCTGAGATTTAACAAAGGGAATAAATTGCTCTAACACCATTTTTTTGTATTCATGGGGAACTCCAGGTGTAAAAAAGAACCAAGCTTGATTTAATTTAACTCTAAAGCCACAGGCACTACCCACTGGATTATCAACAACTAATGCACCTTTGGGTAACAAAGCTTGCTTTAAATTACTAGCAGTTAGGGCGATATTTCGTCCTTTTGCCCACTGAGTTAAAGTAGCACGCCATTCGGCACTCTCTTCTAACTCAACGCCCATTGCTTTGGCCATCGCTAACGAAGATAGGTCATCTGCGGTAGGCCCGAGTCCACCATTAACTAAAATGATATCTGCACGATGACTTCGCTCTTCAAATACTTCGATTAAATCAGCTAATCTATCACCAACCGTGGTACGACGATGCATCTCAAAGCCATTATCCATCAATTGATTACCTAACCAGGCAGCATTAGTATCGACAATCTGTCCTGCTAATACTTCTTCACCAGTGCATATCATTTCTAGCTTCATAAACTCTCTTTATTAGTTGTTTGATTGCTTACATAAAACAATGCTAGCGTACTCATCTATACTGACTAAAAGATGGTACGCCCATTAGGATTGGTAATAACGCCTTGATTGTTGGTTTACTTTAACATGTTCAAATAAAAAATATCCCATCTGTATTTGATTAATCAGATGCACTCCGACAAGGCATTAAGGCTCTAGGTAAATCTGTACCTGTTATCATTCACAGTTAAATAATTAATACTGAATTCAACGGTTAAGTGCAAATAATATGCAGCTTTCAATTCACTTATCAAAAACGTAGACTACCCTATAAGTACAATTTAAGAATAGGTTTAATTTCTCGGTCAACACAACGATCTACATTCAATATAAAAAGCATGGTTAATATGGATAATCAAGTACTTCCCGACATTTTGTCTTTTCTGCAGACCATCCCTACCTTCAGTGAACTTCCAAGGAATACACTCAAAGAGGTTGCTGAAGCCGTTGATATTATTGTGCTTGATGAAGGAGAAATACTAAACCAAGATCTTGAAAAATCGTACCTTTATATTATTAAAAATGGTGTTATTAAACAAAATAATCCAGATGGTTCGTTACGATCAAAACTAAGTAATGATGATATTTTTGGTTTTAACCTACAACCCGATGATGCCAAACAAACCTATTCAACGACAGCCATTGAAGAGACCTTACTCTATCAATTCAATTACCTTGTATTGATGAAACAAATTGAAGCTTACCCTGACATTAAGTCACAGCTCAATTTAAGCTTAAAAATCCGCTTAAAAGCCAGCATTACCGAACCGAATAAGTCACGTCAATCGTCACATCAATATATGCGTGCCTGTGCCGATTTAATGACCTCTAAAATGGCCTTGGTCTCAGCCGATGACAGCATACAAAGCGTTGCCAATAAAATGCGCGATGCGGTAGGTGTTTCCTGCGCGTTTATTATTGCCAAAGACAATATATTAATTGGCGTGGTCACAGATAAAGACATCACCCACCGTGTTGTTGCTGATTGCGTAGATATAAATCAACCAATTAGTACTGTAATGACCGCCAATCCTTATACTATTTTTGGTAATGAGTTGGTGATGGAAGCTATACGATTAATGACTAAATACAATATTCAGCACATTCCAGTGGTGGATAATAAGCATCAAGTGATTGGTTATATTACCCCAAAAGATTTAATCCAAAACAGTGGCGTACAAGGTATTTACTTAGTCGATAAAATTCGTCATGCGCACTCAATAACGCAATTAATTGAGTTGTCGGAACAACGTAATGATGCCTTCAAAGAAATAATGGAAAGCACTTCGTCACCAAGTTTAGTCGGGCAAACGCTGACCACAATTTATGATGCTTTTACCCATCGTTTAATTGAATTAGCGATTGAAGCCTTTGGTAAACCACCCTGCGCTTTTTCTTGGATGGTCGCCGGTTCACATGCTCGTAATGAAGTTCATTTAGCTTCAGATCAAGATAACGCACTTATTCTAGCTGAGGATGCAACGCGAGCTGACCGTATGTATTTTAATCATCTGGCTATGTATATCTGTAAAGGGTTATCTAACCTTGGTTACACTTTATGCACTGGTAGATTTATGGCAGCAACCCCCAAATGGTGCCAAAACAGCAAAGTATGGAAAGAGTATTATCGCAAATGGAGTGATAACCCAGAGTATGATTCACTACTTAACCTAAATGTGTTTATTGAAATTCGCCATATTTACGGGGATAAACATTTGTTTGATGATATCAATGAATATCGCCAGCAGCAGATCAGTAATAATTTTCAATTATCTTTGGCTCTGGTTAAAAATGCACTGAGGACTCGCCCTCCGCTAGGTATTTTTCAGAACTTAGTGTTGGAGAAAGACGGCCATAATAATCGTGTTTTAAACATCAAAAAAGCAGCGATCAGTTGTATCTCTGACGTCGTGCGTATTTATGCCATCATGAATAATTGTGGCTATATCAATACTAATGAACGCATCAAATGGTTATATCAAGAGAAAATTCTCAACAAAGTCACATATCAAGATTTAAAAGGGACCTACCAATACGTTTGCCATTTGAGGTATCGACACCAACAGCAAGCAATAGAGAATAATCAAACCATTGATAACCTATTAAAACCGAATTTATTTGGCAGTTTTGAACGACAGCATTTAAAAGACTCTTTTCGTATTGTGAGCAGCTTTCAGAACCAAATTAAAATGAAATTTATGAAGTTTACTAAGTAACTAATATTTAACGGTTTACTTAATAAGTAGGAAAGCTGCTCCGCACTTATTAAGTAAATGCTTTAAAGTTAATCTATAACAGCAGAACAAAACCAAAATAGTCGTCAAAATAACAATCATAATCGCAACTAAAGACCTTCCTTAATTAAACCTTAACTTCCTCTTAACCCTTTCCATGAGACTATTGAAGAATCCGTATCTATTGATACTAAATTTTCATTTAAGGTTGATCTATGTTTTTTGCTCGCAAAGTTAAATACTCTTTACTGTTATTACTACTACCCTTGGGCTTATTCGGGTGTAGTGACCAAACTGAGCCCAATAAAAGGCCGGTGCAAAGTATCCACGTTGATACTTCAACGTTAACTTATTCAACATTACGTTTAACGACCGAATTACCGGGGCGGATTACCGCTTTTAAAGAAGCAGAAGTAAGGCCACAAATCACAGGTATAATAGAAAGCCGCTTATACAAGGAAGGCAGTTATGTAGAAAAGGGAGATATCCTTTTTCAAATAGACCCAACGACTTATCAATCAACCGTTAACAGTGCTAATGCTGAACTAAAAAAAGCTTTAAGCAGCGAAAGAAATGCAAAAAAAGAAATGGCGCGTTATGCCCAGCTATTAAAGAAAAAACTAAGTAGCCAACAATTATTTGATTCTGCAGAAGCCGCATACCTAGAGGCCAAAGCTGAAGTAGCCGTTCGCCAAGCAACGTTAGATTACGCAAATATAGAATTATCTTACACCAAAATTAAAGCACCTATATCAGGTAAAGCAGGCTTCTCTCAAGTGTCAGAAGGGTCGCTATTAACATCAGGTCAATCAGACTACATTACCACTGTTATTCAAACTGATAATGTCTATATTGATATGCAACAATCTGCAGTTGCTTTTTATAAAATACAACAAGAATTTAAAAATGCTACCACTAAAAATCCAACTGTCCCTGTTTCTATAACACTAGAAGATGGCACTATTTATGATCAAACTGGCCACTTAGAATTTATAGATACTCAAACTAATGGTTCAACGGGCACAGTCGCTTTACGTGCAATTATTGCAAATCCAGATAATGCCCTGTTAGCTGGAATGTATGTTAGAGCTAAAATTTCAATGCCAGAAGCGCGTGACTACCTTGTTGTAAAACAATCAACGGTTGTAAGAAGCCAGTCAGGACTACCCTCGGTATTTATTGTTGATGATAACAATCAGATAGTAAAAAAATCTATCGTATTGGGTAATGAAGTAGATAACGGATGGGTTGTTAAAGAGGGATTAAAAGCAGGTGATAATGTCGTCATTAACAATTTAGCTAAAGTTAAAAATGGCTTAACAGTCATTGTTGATAACGCCTCTAACACTGCAACAACAAAAACTGACAATCAATCAAAAGATCAGGATTAATTACATGTCTAACTTTTTTATTCACAGACCTATTTTTGCTTGGGTGCTTGCCATTGTTGTTATGATGGCAGGTATAGCTTCTATTTTGACATTACCTGTAGCGCAGTACCCTACTATTGCACCACCAGCAATTTCAATTTCGGCAAACTACACGGGTGCGTCAGCTAAAACCATTGAAGATACTGTGACCCAGGTTATTGAACAAAGCATGACAGGATTAGATAACCTGCTTTACATGTCGTCAACCAGTGATTCCTCTGGTAGCGCAAAAATAACATTAACTTTTAGTGCCGATACCGACCCCGATACTGCACAGGTACAGGTATCAAATAGCTTACAAAAAGTCAGCAGTCGCTTACCTGCTGCAGTACAAAATGCAGGTACCTCTGTCACTAAGAGTACGTCTGGTTTTATCTCCGTAACCACCTTATATTCTGAAGATGGCTCGATGAGTGCAGGAGACATTCAAGATTATGCAAACTCTAATATTAAAGACATTATTAGCCGTGTAAATGGTGTCGGTAGTGTGACTATTTTTGGTCCATCTTACGCCATGCGAATTTGGTTAGATCCAGCTAAATTAAATAGTTATAACTTAACACCGGTAGATATTTCTACTGCCGTATCAGCACAAAATAGCCAAGTCACAGTAGGACAATTAGGCGGCACACCTTCAACAGAGTCACAATTAATCAATGCCACTATCACAGCACAAAGTTTATTAACAACGGTAGATGAATTTAAAAACATTTATCTTAAAGTTAATTCAGATGGCTCGCAGGTCCGACTTCAAGATGTTGCGCGTGTTGAACTAGCAAGCGAAAGCTCAAGTGTGATCCCTACTTTTAATGGCTACGCAACATCAGGTATTGCAATAACACTTGCTTCAGGTGCAAATTCATTAGATACGCAAGCAGGGGTAGATGCAAAATTAGCACAATTATCTGAGTCATTTCCTACTGGTTTAGAGATAGCGAAAGCAGTTGATACCAATGCCTTTATTCGAATATCTATTAGTGAAGTAGTCACAACATTAATAGAAGCAATCGTATTAGTATTTTTAGTTATGCTGTTATTTCTACAAAATTTCCGAGCAACATTAATTCCAACCATTGCGGTACCTGTTGTATTACTGGGTACGTTTGCAATCATGTCGGTATTGGGCTTCTCTATCAACACCTTAACCATGTTTGGGTTGGTGTTAGCCATTGGTTTGTTGGTTGATGATGCGATTGTTGTTGTCGAAAATGTCGAACGAATAATGCATGAAGAGAAACTATCACCATTTGAAGCAACCAAAAAATCAATGGGACAAATTACCAGCGCATTAGTCGGTATTACCATGGTATTAATGGTGGTATTTATTCCAATGGCCTTCATGTCTGGCTCTACGGGTATTATCTATAAACAATTCTCTCTGACTATTGTATCTGCAATGGGATTATCAGTATTAGTGGCTTTAGTATTAACACCGGTACTGTGTGCGACGTTATTAAAACCGGTTGATAAAGAAAGAAACCTTAAAGTATTCGAAATATTTAACCGTTTATTTGACAAATTATTAGGAAAATATAACACCTCTATTAAACACTTATTATTGCGTCCGATTCGTTTTTCTTTAATTTATATCCTATTGTTCGGCGGTACTGTTTACTTATATAACTCATTACCAAGTTCTTTTTTACCTAATGAAGACCAAGGTTCATTTATGGTAATGGTATCAACACCAACGGGGACAACCCTGAAAGAAACCAATGTAGTAATGGATGAAGTAAAAAGCTACTTTGAAGAAAATGAGCCAGATTTAGTGACTTCTGTTTTTACCGTTGCAGGGTTTAACTTCTCTGGAACAGGCCAAAATGCCGGTATGGCGTTTATTGGTTTAAAAGACTGGGCAGAAAGAGCTGAACCAGGTACCGATGCGAACGCTATTATTGCACGTACTATGAAGCATTTTTCAGGTTATAAAAAAGCATCTGTATTTGCTTTTAGTAGCCCTCCTATTCGTGAATTAGGGCAAGCAACTGGTTTTGACTTTTATCTGCAAGATGTGGGTAGTATTGGTCATGAAAAACTCATTGAGCTACGTAACCAATTATTAGAAAAAATAGCACAAAGTCCATTGATACAAAATGCAAGACCAAATGGTTTGGAAGATACGGCACAATTTTACCTCGATATTGACTATGAAAAAGCCAAGGTATTAGGTCTCGATATTGATGATATTAATAACTCGCTCTCTATTGCATGGGGTTCTTCTTATGTGAATGACTTCATAGACCGAGGTCGATCTAAAAAGGTTTATATTCAGGCTGATGCTGAATATCGTATGACACCAGAAGACATGAACCTTTGGTTTATACGTAATGATAAAGGTGAAATGGTACCATTATCAGCTTTTAGTTCCTCACATTGGGGAACAGGCTCTCCGCAATTATCACGTTTTAATGGTAACTCTGCAGTCGAAATATTAGGTGAAGCAGCACCGGGGTATAGTACCGGTGATGCAATGGCTGAAGTTGATAAAATAGCAGCAGAGCTTTCTAGTGATGTACAAGTTAGTTGGACTGGTATGTCATATCAAGAGTTAGAAGCAGGTAACCAAGCACCTATTTTGTATGGCATTTCGCTATTGATGGTATTCCTTTGTTTAGCAGCGCTTTATGAAAGTTGGAGCATTCCAATCGCGATCATTTTAGTGGTACCGTTAGGTATTTTGGGCGCGTTAGCAGCTGTTATGATACGAGGGCTTGAAAACGATGTTTATTTCCAAGTAGGCGTATTGACCACCATTGGATTAACGGCTAAAAATGCCATTTTGATTGTCGAGTTTGCCAAAGAGTTATATGGAAAAGGAATGAACTTAATTGATGCTACAGTCAAAGCCTGTGAAATGCGTTTACGTCCGATCATTATGACATCATTAGCATTTGGTTTAGGTGTTTTACCCTTAGTGATCAGTACCGGAGCAGGCGCGAATGCGCGTAATGCCATTGGTACATCAGTGCTTGGTGGTATGATTGCAGCAACCTGCTTAGTGATTTATTTTGCACCTTTATTCTTTGTTTTAATTCTGAATATGGTGAAAAAGACGCGCTCGATCCTAACATAATAACAATAGCATGATATAAGCATTAAAAAAGGCTAATTCACTTATCGTGAGTTAGCCTTTTTATTTTGAGCTGCGAGCCCGTAAGCAATGAAATTATAATCGAAGTTAAAATAGAAGTTAAATGTTTACTTTGTCTGCCCCTTTATTTAACTGCTGATATAACGCCAATAAATCCGTTAACTAATTGCACACATATTTTCCCAGTGTTCAGCTTGTTTAATCGCATTTTTTAATAAATCCCACTGTAAAAGACTTTGCTGATATTCTCCAGCTTTACCTGGCAATGTAATACCATAGCTATTAAGACGAAATGCTAAAATGGCATAAAATGCGTCGACTGCACCGGCAAGCTCAAACATATAAGGCAAGGTTGCACTTTCAAAAATAGCCTCCACACGGGCTAACTCTTGGTGAATTTGTTGATTCAATATTGCTGGTGTTTTTGCAGGTGTTAACATGAAAGGAAACTGTTCGCGTAATAAGGTAAAACCCGAATGCATTTCTGCACATAAACTTCTTGCACAAGCTCGTTGTTTAACACTGATAGGATACAGCCCACCATGAGAATGTTCATTTAGGTGCTCAATAATTGCTAGCGAATCATTAATCACAATGTTGCCATCAATATAGGCAGGTACAAGTCCACTTGGTGAATACTCTAAAATTTTTGCTTGGTGATCAGTACTGCTTAAATCAATCACTTGCTCAGACGCTTCTACTTTAATTAGCTGTAAACATATCCATACTCTTAGTGACCATGTTGAACCGGTACCTACAATCAATTTCATTTTATCGCTCCATTGTTATATTTTAGTTATAAATTTACTCGTCTAATTCCATCAATAACGCTTTTGCTATTATTAATGATGTTGTTATTTATTGTGTCATTACATCGTTTCATTTTTATTAATGCGAGTACTGACGCTAATGCAATTGAATTAATAAACTAAAGAGTGCACAGCACAGGAGATAGTTAGGAATTCAATTTTAGTCAGGCACACATTCGCTTTACTAAATTCATGTTCACGTATTAACAGTGTCACTTCTTGCTTAGAAAGCTGACGTTCAGCATCAACGAGTTGCACGCAGCTATTGTTAGATTTATTGCTAAATTTAAGCAAATAACTTAGACCATTTGAGTCAACGACGTAATCATAATCACTGACAATTAACTCTTCGCATTCAGCAATAAATTCAGACTCATAAGCTAAGTAAATAAGCTCATGCTCTCCTTCTAATTTTAATAAACACGGCCAACAAATCATTAATATACCTCATTGAATAATAAACTAAAAACGAACTGAGAAAATAATAATCGTTAATATAAACCTTGTATATCTGCAATGGTATCATCTAATTTCGACTGTACATTGCTTAATTGTTTTACATTTAATGAACTGATCAATTGAGGAAGAAACTCAACCCACTGGGCCTGATTATGCTCAAAAATGGCTAAATATTCTTGAGAACGTAAGCTATTAGTATTGATCAAAGCAGGTCTTAATGCCTGTTCAAATTGAACACGATCATTCTCCTTGTGATGTTTCTGTTGCCGTAATTGATAAGCGGCAGCGATTGACTTTGCCCAGTCGCGTCGAAACTGAATACGTTGTTCAAAAGCTGATAATAGAGAAGCATTTAGCAGAGTAAGTCGTTTTTTTTGTTGCGTATCAAGCGGCCCAGTAAATTCAGTTATTTGCTCTTCAATACGCTCAAAACGTTTTTTTAAGCGTTCTCTTTCACTGCTATTATCAAAATCATTTATTTTTTTAAGGTTCTGCTGCTCTATTTCAGCTAATAATTCAGTCACTTGCTTATCCGACAAAGAATAAGCAAATCGCATCACATCCGGTTCAGCTTTGAGTAAAATAGCATCCCAAAACTGCTTTAATGCATTAATATAGTTTTTAATCGTTAAATGCTTTATGCCATTTTTTAAATCAATTTTTATATATTTAATTTGCACCACATAATTTTGTAATTCAGTCTTGCGGTGCCATAACAACAATGACTCAATACTGCTATCAAGTTGCTTTTCTTGGGTATTTGTTAATGTGACATAATCATCGATGTACCAAGAAACAACCCAATCAAGATTGTTATAGGCAAGTTTAGTTGAGCAGGCCGTCATAGAAACTAGCAATAAAGTCATCATTAGTTTCAACAACAAATGCATATTGATACTTTTATATGTTGAATTCTGATATCTGTTAAATGTCATAACATGCACTCCAGATCGTCATTATGCTTAGGCGGCTAATTTTGCGCAGCTCAAGGCAGCTATTTATCTCATATATTCAAACTTATAATCTGATAAAAACAATAGTGATAGCTACTCTGCGCTAAAGTAGATATCACCGTAATATGTTGTGGCTTGTTGCCCTGAACTATCACTATCCGTCATGACTGCAATGGCATCGATATAACGGATCTCTTTTCCCAGCACCTTTAGTAAATCGACACTAACATTACGTTTATATTTAACCCATTTACCAATATTTTTAGTGCCTGATTCAACGGCAAACATAATAGCGTTAGAGGTGTAAGGGTTCGGCCAAAACTCGTTCTCTTTAAAAGAAGATGACCAGACATAATTCAATGCTTTTGTTTTCCATATAAACATACCACCATCGATTACGATATAAATACGCGCAACAAAATCATCCCCTTCTTTTTTAACTTCGTTCAAACCGGAATATAAATGCTGTGTTTTCCAAGACCAATGTAAATAAGGTGTTTTCTGCAGATCAATACGTTGTTCTTTAAACAGCCCAGAAGCACTATTATTACTGTTTGCTTTCAGTATCTTTTTCGCCTTCCCCGCATTAGCTGAAGTGCTGGCATCGGTAACTATTTGGTAGTCTGTTTGACCTGAAAACTCTTTCTCTTCCCACCCAGTAAGGTCTCCCTGTGAGAAATGGCCAATGGTGATATCTGTTGTTAACGCTGGGTTTGCAAAGTGAGTTGAAGTTGCGGGAACAATTAAAGGTTCAACTTGCTCATTAGCGGTCACATTTGAACTAAACATTACCAAGATACAGTTCAGAGCCCAAACGGGCTTCAACTCTTTTTGTCTAAGCACAGTAAACAGATATTTGCAAAAATGACGATTGATGCGCATATAAACACCTTATAAATAATGGATAAATTTGGAAATCGTTGAATTATAGAAAATAGGCTGTGGTTAAAAAGAAAAATTTGTTTGTACTAAAAATACAATTGACGAGCGACTCCAATTTTTAACAATCCACTTGTAGTAATCGACTCAATAAGGCCAGTTTTGATAAATGATTAGATTGAAGCCAACTTAATATGGACCGCAAGCAAGGTTTCATCTCCAATTAATTCAGCACAATGGCCATGAATATGGTCATCAAATGCTTCATTTTCTTGTAAACGATCCTGTGCAATAAATAAGTCCCCTGCTTTAAAGTCTCGAAACTCGCCACTGCGTAGCGTGATACGTAAAATACCTGAACGAATAATAATTAGAGTAGGATCACCGGCCACATGCCAAGTACTAAAATAGCCAGGTTCGCTGCTACGATGGCGAAAGTTGAGCGCATCTATCCTGTCAGTAATAAATAAACCGTTATAATCTACTACTGAATAAGTTACGTCAGTAAAAAATGAATGGCTGGTTTTGCAACTTTCTTTAATTGCATTGCCTTGTTCTGTCATTTTTTGGCTAGCCCCCTGCTCGCCATCCTTTACTTGCAAAAGAGTTTGCTTACTAATGACCGACGCAGTTAAAACAGGCAGTGTAATTTCATTCAAAGTTTGTGCCCCTTAATTTTTTGACCCTTAATAATGTTAATTTTTAATGCATACACCGCTGAGCTAATGTTTTCCAGAAAGCAAAAATCTACTCGTTAACTATGCTCATAAACTAGGTACTAGTGTTTCTTTTTGGCACCTATCAACATCGCATTCACTAATTCTTTAGCATCAAATTTGGCTAATGCTTGATCTGCACCAACCTGACTGGCTCGATCCATACTCATTGCACTGGATAGCGAACTATGCAAAATAACATAGGTTTCTGCAATGGCTGGTACGCTGCGTACTTCAAAGGTTAATTCGTAGCCATCTAACCCTGGCATCTCAATATCACTAACCAGTATGTCGATTGGGTTGCCTTTTGCAGCACAGTCTTTCATGACGGCAAAGGCATCATGACCATTTTTACAAACCTTAAAAGGCACATCAATTTTAGTCAATGCACTTTCTAATTGACGACGCGCAACGGAAGAGTCATCAACTAATAAAATGTGAGAATTCTGTAATAACCCTTTTTGCACGCCAGTGATCTCCACCGCTTTTTCATCGTTATCAGGGAATAGCTCAGCCAGTAGCAATTCGACATCCAATAGCTGAATAAGTTGATTTTCAAAACGGGTAATACCGGTAATATAAGTTTTATGCCCTAATGAACTAGGTGGCGGATCAATATTTTTCCAATTACATTCGACAATACGCTCTATTTTTCGCACCAAAAATCCAACATGCATGCGACTACAATCGGTGATAATAATGGTTGCCTGTTTTTTTTCAGCTTCGCTCATCGCTGGGTAACCTACTGCAGCAGCCATATCGATAATAGGTAGCGTTCGCCCTCGGATACTAGCAACACCTAATATATTGGTATCCGCATTAGGTAATTGGGTAAGTGGCATATAAGGAACAAGTTCTTTTATTTTTAAGGTGCCTAGCGCAAAATTTTGTAACTGAGATAGTCTAAAAAGCAATAATCCTTGCGATTGACTAGATGTTGATTGCATATTAAATCCTTATTAATGACTCTGAGTGCTGTTTTTAAAGCTGCATTCAATCTGCAAACAACAACGATATATTTTATATTTTAATTGCTTAAAGTTTAATGTAAAACATGTGATATTTTCTGCACAATACAACCACATAATACTTCAAGGTATATATCAGTTACCACCCCGTTGGCTCCAATATCATATCAGCTTTTTTATAAATAAAATTTTGCCATTTTCTCCATACTTATCATCTTCATTTGCTTGATATCCATGGATCTGGTAACCACTATTAATTAACAACTGTAACATCGCAGGGTAACGATTCATGGACTTGACATTGATACAACTATATCCCGAATTAACAGCCCATTGTTCTTGATAAACACGTAATTGAGTAGCAATACCTTGTTGACGATATGCAGGAACTACAGCGCCTAACCAACTGTAAAATACATTCTCCGATAGTGCATAACCAATTTTGTAAGCAACGACAAGCCCTTTTATTTTTGCAACTAAAATAAGCGAGGTTTTTCCATTTAATCTAGCGGTAATTGATTGCTGTGTATGTTGTTGTTCAAATTCAGGAGTAGAAGCGTCAACTAGCAACACATCATCAATAGTGCCCATTTCTATTATTAAATCCATTACTGTTTCACCTATTAACATTTGTGTGAAAACTCTATGGGCTATGTTAGCAGGTTATGCGTACGGAGTATGTGAGCAGGTCAAGTGCCCGCCTATGATTCGATACGAAAACCTAGCTTTTTATACAATGATTATGCGCGTTGATTTCATTTAAGGATAAACCATAGTGTTAACCATTAATTGATGGCCTTGGAAGCCGACTTGAAACTCACCGCTGATACGAAAACCTAGCTTTTTATACAGCGATTGCGCGCGTTGGTTTGATTTCCATACCGACAATGTGGCCCCTTTTTCAAGTTTATGTAAAACATATTGCAGTAGTTTATGGCCTACACCTTGACCTCTGCTACTAGGGTCGACAAAAAGCCAATTAATACGATCTCCGCTAAATCCACAAAAACCAAGAATGTTATCTTTTTCATAAACAAACACTTCTGACTCGCCTAACATGAACATAATATATTCATCATCTGCTAATGGTGTGAATTTAAAATTTCCCTGCTCAGCATAAAACTCATCGGGCCTAGCGATATTATAAATATTCTGCAACGCTTCAAAATCGTCGTCGGTATATTTACGAATTGACATTTATCCCCTCCTTTAGATTATTTACGACCTTGAATTCAAGATAACAATAAACTTACCAATAGCAATAAATAATCGAATATTTGATATTGCAGATTTTATAGCATTAATTCCATGAAGTAATTGCGTCAAATGGTTTTTCCTTTACAAAATTTTAAACACAGAATTGATGCATCTTAACCAGTAAGATTATTCAGCTATTTAGCGAAATCGGCATTACTTATCTTTGCGGGTTGTTTACTCTTAATAGCGTGATAAAATAATCATCACATCCTCTGTAACACTTCGCCCATCTAGGGTATAGACAACATTAAGATATTTTATGAGTTCTAACGGTTTAAATAGTATTGAAAAAAAAGCGGCTTTTTCTTTAGCTGCTGTTTTTGGTCTGCGTATGTTGGGTTTATTTATGATCCTGCCTGTTTTTGCTATTTATGGCGAACAGTTAATAGGTTATAGCCCAATCTGGATCGGTTTAGCGATAGGTGCTTATGGCTTGACTCAAGCTATGTTACAGATCCCCATGGGTATTTTATCTGATAAATATGGGCGTAAACCGATTATTTTGATTGGCTTATTCATTTTTCTGTTAGGTAGTATTGTGGCTGCTATGTCAGACACTATCTATGGCGTGGTATTGGGCCGAGCATTACAGGGAACCGGAGCGATTGCGAGTGCTATTTTGGCATTAGCAGCAGATTTAAGTCGTGAAGAACAACGCCCTAAAGTGATGGCAACCATTGGTATGTTCATTGGTTTATCATTTACTATTGCGATGATAATAGGCCCTATTGTGGCAGAAGCCTTTGGGTTAAGTGGATTGTTCTGGTTTATTGCACTATTAACTATTTTTGCGATGTTATTAATTCAATTTTTAGTTCCTCATTCTGTCAATAAAGCCCCACGTGGTGATAGTGTTGCTTTACCTGCTCAACTCAAAAAATTGATTCGCCACCCTCAATTGTCGCGCTTAAATTTTGGTGTATTCGCGCTGCACATGGCGATGACGGCTTGTTTTATTACATTACCTAAACAGTTTGTTGAAAGTGGTTTACAGCTTGAAGATCATTGGCAATTGTATTTACCCACATTAATTGGCTCATTCTTTTTGATGGTACCATTTATGATTTTTGCGATTAAAAAGCAAAAAGAAAAACAAATGTTATCGGCATCGGTTTTATTACTTACCCTAGCGCTATTTCTACTTTGGTACTTGCCTACAAGTTTTACCGGCTTAGTGATCACGGTGATCATGTTTTTCACAGCATTTAACTATTTAGAAGCAACAATGCCTTCTATATTATCGCGCCTTGCCCCTGCAGGTGTAAAAGGTAGTGTGATGGGCATCTACTCTAGTAGCCAATTTCTAGGCGCTTTTAGCGGCGGTGTATTAGGTGGAGCCATTGCCAGTAATTTTGGTGAACAATCTATTTTCTTAGTGATGGCAGTGATCTGCTGTATATGGTTAATCATTAGTTTAGGAATGAGCCCACTTAAAAAGTCTAAAAACCTAAGCTTCATCATTAATGTTGAAAATGAAAAACAAGCGGGAGAAGTAGCAGAACAATTAATTAATATGCCCGGTGTTATTGAGGCAACCGTGGTATTTACTGAAGCGATTGCTTATTTAAAAGTAGATGAAAAAATAGTGAATATTACCAAGATTAAAAGACTGCTAAATCAAGTTGAATAATGGTAAAAAAGGCGTTAAGTATTAACTTAACGCCTTTTTAGTTTGTCTATTTAAGCTTTATTATTTTAAATAACCTTAACTATCAACTATCAACTATCAACTATCAATCGTCATAGCGACCAATCATGTTAGTTATTAATCATCTTAATAAGCAATAATGTAATTACTAGGCGTGTTAGTTACTAGCAATGATAAGGATTAGCAATGGCAAGGACTAGCTTGCACTGTCAAAACGCCTTTAACTCAATTGAACAGCGCGAATTGCGGAGCAATCATTTGATAATCCATCGCCATCGCAATACTCAATGCAGTAATATTAACAATAGAAAAACCGAACACTTGTCGAGCCCAACCAATCACATCAATATCACGACGATAACCGCGTAATGCCATTAACAACCACCAAAAACTAGTCGTACAAGCAACCGCCATAAAGGCCGCGCCAGTATATCCACCAATAGGCAATAACATCACCACTAACGCATAGATGGCAATATAAAGCACAATATGACGTTTTGCTTTATCAATTCCCTTAGCTACCGGTAGCACTGGAATATTCGCAGCTTGATAATCTTTAAAGCGAAAAATAGCGATCGCATAAGAGTGTGGCATTTGCCATAAACTAAACATCACTAATAATATCAACGCCTCCATATCAAAGCGCCCTGTTACTGCGCAATAGCCAACCACAGGTGGCACAGCGCCGGATAAACTACCGATAAATGTGCCATAAATAGAGTTACGTTTCATATAGAGGCTATAAACACCCACATAAATAACATAACCAAATACAGCAAAAAATACAGCAGCCGACGTTGTATAAGCAATCAATAAACCAAAACCAATCACCCCTAATACAACACCGTGGCATAAAGCTGCTAGCGCAGACATCTCGCCAGTCACAGTTACTCGCGTACGCGTGCGCGCCATTTTGATATCAATATCTCTATCAATCACATTATTAATGACACACCCAGAAGCAATCACAAAAGATAAACCTAATAATGTTGCGATCATCAACCATGGATCAATATCACCACGTGACGCGAGTAAAAAACCACCCGCCACACTGATAAAATTCCCCATAATGATACCCGGCTTGGTCACACTCCAATAACGACGAAACATCTTTAACCTCTTTTTTGCCATCTATAACTCGGTTTAATACGCTTTACTAAGTTTGTAAACTTTTACGTATCCTAGTATCAACTCTGATTGAAAATAACCCTGCAACAAACGATTGCCGCAGGGTTGATTAATTTAATACATCATCATTGCGTTTGATGCATAAATAATCCAAACAGATAATCCCACTACCATAATGATAATCATCGCACTGAACAGGAATGAGAAGCTGTTTAAACGACCGTTTTCGGTAATAAAATTAAGGTGTAAAAAGTATTTCAAATGCACCCAAATTTGTACTATTGCTAAAATAACAATGCTCCACAGAGTGGTGACTTTTGAAAAGTCTCCACTGATCACCACATAAAATGGAATGGCAGTTAAAATAACAGATAATACAAAACCAATTAGATAGGTTTTGACGCTACCATGAGAGGCATCATGCTCTATTTCGTTATGGCTCATTACATTGCTCCCATTAAATAAACAACAGTGAAAACACAGATCCAAACAATATCTAAAAAGTGCCAGAATAAGCTTAAGCAACTCAAACGAGTCACTGTTGCATTGCCAAGACCACGACGAGCAACTTCTATTATCATTACCGTCATCCAGATCAAACCCGCTGTTACATGTAAACCATGTAATCCGACTAAGGCAAAAAATGAACTCAAGAAAGCACTTCCTTGAGGGCCATTACCATGCTCGATAAGGTGAGTAAACTCATAAAGTTCCATAGCGATGAACGAAGCACCTAAGCAAAAAGTGATCAACAACCAATTTAAGGTCCATCCCTTTTTTTGTCTTTGTGCAGCAATCATGGCAAAACCAAAAGTAATACTACTGATCAATAATGCGGCTGTTTCTACTGCTACAAAATCGAGTTCAAAGATATCTTTACCCGATACACCACCCGCTGTATTCATAAATAAAACAGCATAAGTCGCGAAGAACGAGGCAAATAACAAGCAGTCAGTCATTAGGTATAACCAAAAACCAAAAATCGTATCTCCGGAAGTATCATGGTGTTCATGATGCTCAT
The DNA here is from genome assembly GCF_037546705.1 of Vibrio sp. 2-Bac 85. Taxonomy (NCBI): domain Bacteria; kingdom Pseudomonadati; phylum Pseudomonadota; class Gammaproteobacteria; order Vibrionales; family Vibrionaceae; genus Vibrio; species Vibrio sp. 2-Bac 85. The sequence goes on from NZ_JALAAB010000020.1 coordinate 56,948, forward strand.
GAGATACTGCTTTAGTATCTATTTGTGCACTAACAGTACTCATGCATTTATCCCCTTACTTGCGCTTAAATTATGGGCTTTTTCTGTTGCTAATATTTCTTGTGGTTGCACATAAAAATCGACATCTTTGCTGTAACAACGTTGGATAAAGACAGTAATACCGCCCACCAAACCTACAATCGCTAACCACCAAATATGCCAGATCATGGCAAAACAGAACGCCGTTAAAGTGATCCCCATAAATACGCCTGCCGTTGTGTTTTTAGGCATATGGATAGGTTCATAGCTCGCTTTAGTTTGATAAACTTGGCCTTTTTCTTTCATATCCGTCCATGCATCAATATCATCGATGTGTGGAATTTCGGCGAAATTATAAGACTGTGGAGGAGAAGATGTTGCCCATTCAAGTGTATGGCCATTCCACGGATCACCCGTTTTATCATCAAGGGCCTCACGGTCTCTAAAGCTCACGTACAATTGAATCACTTGGCAAATAATACCGAACATAATGATCACAGCACCCACCATGGCAATGTGTAACCAGATGTTCCAATCAGGATTATTAGTGTGATTTAAACGACGAGTCATACCGAGGAAGCCAAGTACATAAAGTGGCATAAACGCAAGGAAGAAACCAATTAACCAACACCAAAAAGCACCTTTACCCCAACGTTCGTTAAGCTTAAAGCCCATCGCTTTAGGGAACCAGAAAGTGAAACCAGCAAGGTAACCAAATACCGCACCACCAATGATCGTATTATGGAAATGTGCAATTAAGAACAGACTATTATGTAGAACATAATCAGCACCTGGAATCGCTAATAACACCCCCGTCATACCACCGACAGTAAAGGTAACCATAAATCCAAGTGTCCACATTACTGGGACAGTCATTTGTAAACGACCACGGTAAATAGTAAATAACCAGTTGAAAAGCTTCACCCCTGTTGGCACAGCGATAACCATGGTCGCCATACCAAAGAAGGAATTAACGTTGGCACTCGACCCCATGGTAAAGAAGTGATGTAACCACACGATGAAACCTAAGATTGAAATTGCACCACTTGCATAAACCATTGACGTATAACCAAATAAACGTTTACTGGTAAAGGTTGAGATAATTTCAGAGAATATACCAAAAGCAGGTAGTACTAAGATATAAACTTCAGGATGACCCCAAGCCCAAAACAGGTTGATGTACATCATGGCGTTACCACCACCATCATTAGTAAAGAAGTGGAAACCAAGGTAACGGTCAAGTGTTAGCATTGTTAACAATGCGGTTAAGATTGGGAAAGATGCTGCAATTAAAATATTTGCCCAAGTACAGGTCCAAGTGAAAATAGGCATTTTCATTAATGTCATACCTGGTGCACGCATTTTTAAGACCGTCACTAAAAAGTTAACAGATGTTAATAATGTACCCAACCCAGATATTTGTAGGGCCCAAATATAATAATCTACTCCCACTCCAGGGCTAAATGTCAGCTCCGAAAGTGGTGGATAAGCAACCCAACCTGTTTTAGCAAACTCACCAAACACAAGTGACATATTAATTAAAATGGCACCGCTGGCTGTTAACCAAAAACTTAAATTGTTTAAGAAAGGAAAAGCAACATCACGCGCACCAATTTGTAACGGTAAAATGATGTTCATTAATCCCACCATAAATGGCATCGCCATAAAGATGATCATAATCACACCATGTGCCGTAAATATTTGGTCATAATGTTCAGGCGGAAGATAACCCGGCGCACCACTGGTTGCTAATGCAAGTTGTGAACGCATCATGATCGCATCGCTGAAACCACGGAACAACATCACTAAAGCAAGAAGGATGTACATAATACCTAAACGTTTATGGTCTACGGATGTGATCCACTCAGTCCATAAAATACCCCACTTTTTATACTTTGTAATGAGTGCAAAAAGTGCAATGCCACCGATAGCGATGGCACCCATAGTGAACACTAAAATAGGTTCATGGAACGGAATGGCATCTATCGATAATTTACCTAAAAACGACATAATTACTCCTCGCCTTGGCTGTTAGCTGAGCTAACTGAATGTTCAGCCATTTCATGATGCAAATGTTTCATACTTCCCATCTCTTTATTTTTATCCATATTGCGCGAGCCATTCATACCAGCCATGTATTTCATGATAATGGTATGGAACAAGCCTTTATCAACGCTGCCGTAATAAGTCACAGGATTGTTCTCACTGGCTAAAGCTAATTGATCATAATTTGCTTTCGTTAATGAGCCCCCCTGCGCTTTAACATCACTCACCCATTGTTCAAAATCACCTTGAGTAGGTGTTGCAATCGCATTAAATTTCATACCAGAGAAACCAGCGCCACTGTAGTTAGCAGAAATACCTTTAAAGGTACCTGGCTCATTAGCGATCAAATGCAACTTAGTCTGCATACCGGCCATTGAGTAAATTTGACTACCCAACTGTGGAATGAAAAATGAGTTCATGGTGCTTTCTGAGGTGATTTTGTATTCAACCGGGACATTAGCTGGGAACACCAATTCATTGACTGTAGCAATACCTTGTTCCGGATAAATAAATAACCATTTCCAGTTTAACGAAACAACTTCAACTGTAAGGTGTTTGCCTTTACCTTCAATCGGCTTGTAAGGGTCTAAGCTATGAGTTGATTGCCAAGTCATAACGCCTAAAATAATGACGATAACAATAGGAACAGCCCAAACAAAAGCTTCTATTTTATTTGAGTGAGCCCATTTCGGGGCATAAATTTCATGAGTTTGTGTATCTCTATATTTCCATGCGAAATATAAAGTCATCACAATAACGGGGATCACGACGAGCAGCATGAGTACAGTAGCGATGATGATTAAGTTTTTCTCATCAATACCTATTTGACCTTTTGGGTCGAGCACTCCGCCTGAGCAGCCGGACAAAACCAGCACCATGCTAGCTAAGGCTATATTACAAAGGTTGCGAATTAACAATGGACTATCCTACTAATACCAATTCACATAACTAATGAAAAAGCTAACTTACTGTAGTAAATCAACTAAACACATGTAATTAAGTGAATTGATATAACCTAAAATTTAAAAGATGTTATTTGATGCACCACAGTGACTATAAAGTCGGTACATAAAACAACGGAGTAGAAATTCTCTGATATTTTTACTCAACACAAAAATTGGGTGACAAAAAATAACAGTAGATTGAATAAGGGAGGTGAATCGCAAACACATGCGGCTACAAAAAAACAAAGATGATTAAAAAACTAAAACAGCTAAGCTACAGGTAGCGATTAACCATTTACAGCTGGGGGAGCACGGCAACCGTGAATACTGAGGGAAATAAAAGATTGTAGGGTTTCGCAAAAAGAAACCGCTGTTTTACGTAACACCATCGCCGTTCGGCGTGCAGGAAAGCATAAAAATAATAACCAGCATAAACCAATTAATAGTTGACTCGACATTAATGAGTCATCAAAAAGGCTGCCACTATTAACTGACATAGACTCAGAAAAAGCCCCTTCACTTAATAGATGATTTAATTCGCTAATATCGTCAATTAAGCCATTCAACAACATGAATACATAAATGCATAATAGCGTTAAAATAGGCAGTAACTTGCGCTCCATTCCTATTGTACGGGCACTCAAACCTAATCCACTAACTGTGGATTGCGATTTAATTTGCTGACAATATTGTAGAGGAAACAGTACACTCAAAAGTTATTACCTTAATGATCCGGAAAAATCAATTAAACCTCCTACTTCATTTCCAAATATATTTGCATGATGTAAATCAACAAACTAGTAAGAAGCAAGGGAATTTTCGGCAGTATAACAAAGTCATTGAGCGCGACAAGTAGAAAAGACGTTAAGTAATAAATGAATTAATTTTCAAGTCCAATAAAGCAGTAAAAATTTGTTGCCATCAGGTTCAAATAGCTTTTTATGGCTATGGCTTATTATTAACCATTAATTACATGTCTATCTATCCGATCATCAGTTAAAATAAAAAATTATCAACATTGTACTTAAAAACCTTCCCCCGATTAACGAATTTAATTTTCAAGCAGGGTTTCAAGTCATGTTAAGCTTAAATATCAGTCATGATATAAAAAATTCCAAAGGCAGTAAAATTAAATGAGTAAAGCGAATATCCAGTGGTTTCCTGGACATGAACTGCCACTTCAACACACTTCCAGTGAGATTTATTAAACAACATAAAAATCAACAACTTAAAAAACTATTAATGTCCATTAATAAACACGACGAACTACAACTTTTAGTACCCCATGGAACGAAAGCTTGGCAATTCAAATATCGTCATTCAATCACATCAAAATACGTCAAACTAAACCTTGGAGTTTATCCTACCCTTTCATTAGTAAACGATCGTAATTTAACAAATAAATATAAATCATTATTTGCTCTGCGCTTAGATCTAAAAACCTATATTCAAGAACAAAAAATAAAAATCCAAAGAAAAGAAGCAAGTACCTTATATTCTGTAACTGAATTGTGGCACGACAGAAAAAACTAAAAGTATCAATCTAACATGCAGAAAGAGATTGGAAAATGTTAGAAAATTATATTTTCAATTTCTTTGGTAAGTAGCATATTGAAACTATTAGCCCGTTGAACTTATTTAATATTCTATAAAAATTGAGTTGAGCGGAAAATTATCAATCTTAAAACGTACTTTCCAAAGTCTAAATCAGATAATGGATTATGCCGTTGATTATACTTATATTAACGCTAACCCACTCTCACGCATTATTATGCATTTGCTAAGAACTAAGTTGAGCATATGCCGACGTTAGCACCAGTTCAATTACCAGAGTTTTTAAAACACTGAAATAATTCACAACTAAACAAATAAAAACAAGCCCCCCTCATATTGTGGTAATTACATACAATGGCACGCCCCAAAGAAGCCGTACGAATAAGATGGGGCGATATAGATACAAAAAAGAGATGTTGGAGAATTCCGAAAGAAATGAAAAATGGTAAAATCCCACTAACAGATTCAAGTATCAAAATACTTCAGATTATGTGGGCAATCTGTAGTAATTAAGGTTTTTCCAAAAAATTAGAGTGTAGGAAGCCATTTAAGCTCATATACAGCTAAGGCAGCGATTAAAGGAAGTCTTAACTATAAAGGATGGCCTACATAACTTTACATGAAAGTAGTTTTGATAGTTTATATATAGAAGCATGACTATCTATCTCAGATCAAAATGAAACAAGAGCGAGTTGTAACAGCTCTGACTTTTTTAAAAATAGAAAATCAATAATGAGTTGATGGAGTGATCATATTGAAGTAACTTAAAAAATTAGGTTTAGCAAAAAATTTTATTTTTAGGCCTACAAACAAAGAAATATATAGTCAAGTAAGAAAATTTGACCTAGCAATACCATAATAAAATGGATGCCTGCTAGATCAATTATCAACTTCCAGCAAAGCAACTGTTTAATCAAAAAAAATATTAAACTTAATTACTTTACAATCTTTTTCGGTTTTCGCATATTACAAGTTTTACAAAGCGCATTATCCATATAGCTTGTACACAAACTCTTATAAGAAGAGCTTGACCATATTTCTTGTACTGAAACATCATTTAAATTACCAAAGTCACCTAATTTTTTTCTTTGTTGATCTGGCGCACAGCAAACGTTGAAACGCCCATTTGGGTCAATCCACATTTCTTTACCAAGAAAAGGGCATTCCCCATCTGGAGCAATATTCTCAATTTGATTAGGATCTAACTCAAAGAAATTCTCTAGGAGTATTTTATGCTCATTAACTAAATTATGTTTTTCAGCAATATCATGGCATTGCTGAACGACTAGATTCCAACGTTTTATTGACTCACTGCTTTCTCGTAATGAGAATGATTTAATCTCGTCAAAATGAGCCCACAAATGATGACCTTTTACACGGTCAAAGCCTAGCTTTATCGCCATTTCTACCATTTGAGGTATCTCTGCAAGATTGAGTTCCAAAAATGTAAGCTGCATAGTGAGCTTGCAGTAATTCCCCCCGTCTTTGGCAACTTGATTGCGAACTGCAATAAAACGCTTCGCATTATCAACATGCTCGGTGAAACTGGAACGAGGCATTATTTGTTCTTGTGTTTTAGCCGTTGCACCGTTCCATGAGATTTTTACATCACTACCAATTGGCGTTATTCGACTTGCCCAATATTCGACATTTTGGTGTTTATCAGGACTTGGAAAAGTACCATTAGTAGTCAGGTTAATTTTTAAATTGAGTTCTTCGCACAAATCTAAAATCAAATCAAAGTTTCGATAAAGCAACGGCTCTCCCATCGTTGATGGAATAAGCTCAGTGATGCCAATCTCTGAAGCTTGTCTCACCACTCTTTCGAGTAGCTCCTTAGGCATATTTGGTCTTTGCGTTCCTTTACGTTTACGATCACGTTGTGACTCTGCATGTATTGAATGATCTTCGCACATGACACAATTAAGATTGCACATATCTGGATTGGTATCGATTGTCATGCGCCAAGGCATTGAAGAGGTATCGCTCATCCTAATAACCCTTTATAAATTTTTTCCATATCAATAATCTGATCTTCAATATCAGGAATATTACCATCTTCACTAAATAGGTACCCTCGCTCACCAAGTGTTGTTGCCCATGAATGATCGTCCACCAGGCGTTGCATTTGTTTAACCATATCTTCAACAGATCGGTGTTCAAACAGTAAACCGTTTACTTCATGATGCACGTACTCTGCCATTCCTCCTGTATTTCCAGTAATTATAGGTACTCTAGCTTGCTGCGCCTCATGAATAACCAATGGCGAATTTTCAACCCATATCGAAGGCACTACAATTGCGTCAACTTTATTAAAAACATCATCAACTATTTGCTGGTTTTTGTATTCCGGCATCCACTCTATTTGAGAAGACTTGTCTAAAGGTAAACTGTCTGCAATACCTTTTAATGCTTTTGTTTCTTGGCCATGGCTTCTTCCCCAAATTCGTAAGGTTGAATTACCTTTAATCATTCCAAACGCTTCTATTAATTTATGGATACCTTTTGCCGGGATATGCGTACCGATATAACCAAAGGTAAACGATTCACTTGCAATGCGAGTACGGTTTTTCATACGCTTGCGGTCGAAACCATAATCAAGATAAATGCTCTTTTCCGGAGGTAACCCGAAATCATTTTCATATCGGTGTTTAAGATATTTTGCAGGTGAGATGAACAAATCGACCTGTTCAACAACCTCTCTGATGTGCGTCATTCTTCGATCAACCCATTTTTCCCAATATGCAATATCTTCTTCTCGCTCTTCATCAGCCCCAGAGAAATAACGCGCATAACATTGCGTTGCACACTTTCTATTTACTTGCCCCTCACAAGCAGCCCATAAGTTGTTATCCTCTGAATGCATCTGCATAAACTGCCCGCGAGGGCACATTAGCCAATAATCGTGCAGGGTATAAACTATTGGCACATTACGTTTTTTAGCTTCAAAAATAAGTGACGTTGATAAGTGATTAAGATGGCCGACATGCACAATATCAGGCTTCACGTTATCGAGAACTTTTGCAAATTCCTGATCAACAACATCCATGCGATAGCGATCTTTATATCTTGGATTATTTGTTATATAGAGTTTAATCTTAGGATCATCAACATCTGTTTCATATCGCATCGCACCATCTGCTCTAAAAGGATCCTCTTCACGCGTAAATACATGCACTTCATGTCCTCTAGCAGAAAGCCCTAGACATAGCGTTTGCGAATATACCTCTGAACCTGCGTTATATCGCATTGGATAACCATGAATTACCTTTAAAATTTTCATGCTACGACCTTTTCTTTATTTACACTTAATTGAAACTTATTAACTAGCAAAGCTATTCCTTGCTCTGGAGTGATTTTTGCTTCCCACCCCAAAAGAGTTTTAGCACGTGTTGCATCCCCAACAAATCGAGCAACATCATAAGATCGTGAAGGAGCTTCTTGAATAGTGGAACTACTATTTGCAGCCTGAATAGCAAAATAAGCAGCTTCACCTAAAGTAGTTGGCAATCCGGGTAAAAAATGAATTGGAGGCAAATTCATTTCCCCAGAGTCTAATTTATCAATGACTCGCATTAGTCCATCTACAGTGTCAGATATATGCGTAAAATCAAATGTATGGTCCATTCCATCTACTCTCAATACTTCTCCTAAAACGGCAGCTCGACAAAAGGCTGGTAATACACGATCAGCATGATCATCAATACTTCCATATACATTAGCTAATCGCACAATTGAAGTCTGTAATCCTTGTTTACGTGCGAATTGAGTGGCTTCTTCCATCGCGAGTTTAGCTCGTCCGTAAACGTTAACTGGCTTCAATTCAGCGTCTTCTGTTACAGGCAATGCTACTGATTCACCATAAACTTCTCGGCTGCTTGAAACCATCACCCAAGGTTGATGATCACTTTCCAACGCCAAAGTGATTAGTTGTTTACTTGCCTCTGCATTGGTTTGCCAACAAAGATCGGGATTATTCTCCCCCCAAACAACTCTAGATACAGCGGCAAGATGAACGATACCAACACAACCTTGCATAGCTAATTTTAATCTATCCCGATCAATAACATTGCCCTTAAAGTCATTATTTTTGGCTTCAATATCTAACCCAACAGGTAAGTACCCAGCTTTCTTTAATTGCACCATTAAATGGCTACCGACAAGACCTTCATGGCCTGTTATTAGAATTTTTTTCACATTTACTCCTAAAATATAATATTTATTCAGTTAGAGGTGGACGCCACAAAAACTTAACGCCTAATTTTTTCGACTGCGTTATAGCTTGTTCAAACGTCCCAACAATGGGAACACCACGGCTATTAAATGAAGTATTAATTACTCCTTGTATTTCGTGTTGATCCCGCAGTTGTATTAATAGTTGATGAATATGTGCTGTTTCGAGTTCAGTGTCAGCGACAACCTGTGCTCTAACGGTATCGTCTGCATGAATGCAGCCAACAAAGTGCTGTTGCCAATCTTTTTTCACCTTCCAAGCACCAAGCATAAAGCGAGATAAATGCGATTTTTTTGAATACTCCATAAGCGCTAATTCGGCTGTACTCGTTAGCATAATAGGAGCAACGGGTCGATACCATTCACGCTGTTTCATGACTTCACTGAGTTGCTTTCTTAATAAAATTGAATCTGGTCTAATCAACAAACTACGATGACCAAGTGCGCGAGGACCTAGTTCTCCATTTTCCGCAAAAACCGCAACAACTTCCCCTTCAGCAATTAGCGTTACTACTTGATCTATATCTGTCACCACACAAATTCCACCAGAAGAATTAGAAAGCGTAGCCATTGTCTTACTTTCAGGGATACTTGAATTCAAATAAGCAGAGTGTATTTTTATCTCTTTACCATTTTTCCAATCAAAGAATGCGGCAGCGCCAAGTGCTAATCCACAATCACTTGGTGCAGGCGGTATAAATACCGATTCAAATTCAAGTTCTCGCTCAACTCTTACATTGGCATGTATATTAAGTGCAGCCCCGCCAGCGTAATAAAGCGAAGTAGCACCCGTTTGGATTTTAAACTTATTGATATAAGAGAGAACTTGCTCTTCAAGCTCACGCTGCATGCAACAGGCGATATCCGGCCCTCTCGAACCACAAATATCGACAGATTCGGCCTCCTCAACATACCAGTGATTATCAATCAATGACTGATGTAATATTTTGGAATACTTACCAAAGCTTGCATACCCCATTAATTTACCAGGCATCGACAGGTGATCTTTCAGTTCGATATTCAATATTTTTGCTGACAAAGGATTAGCATTGAAATTATTTACCGCCACCTTTAACTCTGGGTGCCAAGCATGATCTAAATGTTGTATTTTTTGGCCGTCAAAATACCATGCAGACGCACATGAGTTTGAAGCCCCACCATCAATATGAATAAGTAAACTATTCGCTTTAAAATTCCCATAAAAGGGTAAACAAGCTGCAATATGTCCCATTTCATGTGTCAGCACATATTGTTTATCAGTTAATTTTCTAAATATATGTTCAACCGGTAAATTCCCGTTATTTTCAAAAATAACGTTACCACCCGCACTAGAAAACTGATCACTCATAAAGTTATTCACTAAGACCCATTGAATATCTTCCTCAGAATTAAGCCATGGTTGAAGTATGCTTTCTACATACTGATCAAGCCGCCCATCATGTTTAATCCCCGTAACACGTTCTAATTCACAACAAAATAACACCTTGCCATCGCGCATTACGGCAACGCTATGATCGTGAGATCGCTGCAGTCCTAATGGATCAACCGCACCATACAATCCAATCGTTAGCATATTGATTCGTCCTTTAACCCAATCAAATGCCTAACCGATAACTTTCCTTGATCTTCAATAAAACAGATACCTTCTAAATAGTCACACCAGTCATCTCTGTCTGGCTTTTTCAATCCAAGAAAACGCATCATGCACGCCACATGTAGATCATGACTAACCAAGACAGAGATATTTGATTTATTCATTATTTTTTTAATAAAGTCACACAGCTCTTCAGATGCTTCAGCCAATGCCCGCATCCCTTTGCTTAAACCAGTCTCGAGAAAACGGTCCATAAATCCATGAAAGTCATTCATCATTTCAGATTCATGTTCAAATGTGCCATCAAAATACACACCAGGATCACCCAATATAGTATTAACATCGCTATGGCTACTTGATGGTTTCATTCCTTTTAAAATATATTGCCCTGTCTGTACACACCGAAATACTGGGCTAGCAATGACTTGAACGTCACGCAATTTGGCTATTGCTTGACCGAATACAACGGCACGTTGCTTGCCATCATCATTAAGCGGAATATCATTTCCCCAATTTGGCGTGTCTTTAGTAATTTCATATCGGTCAGAATGGCGAACTAACAGCGCAACCTTATTACCATTGCTTACAAAATTTGTAATTTCATTTAGTGATATCGAACTGTCTTTTGGCGCTACGTAGTTATATTGACCATTCTCTAACAATCGAATTAATCGCCCCTTATGATCTTCACAAAAGGCATAATTATTATAAAATGGCTCCGCACGTTTCAACCTTAAGCCATGAATAGCTTGTCCTGTTATATCAATATGAAAATAACCTTCACTATCTCTAACTACTGCACAACCTTTATGGAATGGTTCTGCGTATTCAAAACGTTGCGAATACAACCTTTGACCCTGCTCGTTGATATGGAATGCACTACTACCTTGATAAGCTACAGCTATACCATAGCGATAATCACCAACATAACTAAACCGATGTGAATACGCTTCATCACCATTATTCTTAATATGATAAAAACCTGAACGCTCCTCGACTGAACATAAGCCATCTTGGAAATTTCCAGACCATTTAAAGCGATGCTCGTGTATCACATCCCCATCAACATTAATATGCAGATACCCTTTAACATCAACAACCGTTGCAATCCCACCATAAAAACCAAATGTTTTAACAAACCGGTGAGGGTATGCTTGTTTTTCACTCGCAGTAATATGATAAGCACCAGAAGCATCAATTACAGCCGCTAACCCTTCCGGATAATGAAAACTCATTCGCTGTTGTTCATTCATTATTAACTCCTTAATTTTATTGTTAATTTACTATTTTTATTAGAAATTAATATTATTAATTTTAATAAATATGAGTATCAGTTGTTAAATACCCATATTTATCATTATGTTTAAATTGATAATAATCAGCAGTTCACTCTATAACTGATTTATTCTTGATAAGGGCTAGTTCATCAACTCCTAGATAATTGCTTATCTCGCGTTTGATTCGATGTAAATGATTAATTTCAACGTATACAATTCCTGTAACTTCAAAACCTAGGTCTTCTTTACCCAAAGGTTCCTCTTCATTAAAGGAGATATGCAAAAAGTCGGGTATGTACACTGCAGCTGCATTTAAACCAACAATTAATTCTTCAGATGCAACCTCAAAAGTAACAATATTAGCCATATTGAGATACAAACCATCGATTATTTTTAAACCTTTTCTCATGATAAATCCTTTAAATTAATTAAATTTTTTTGGTTAAATGCCAACCTTGATGATGAGGACATTCATATACATGAAGATTTACTTTTTCTTGCTTCCATATAAAACTAGCTGTTGATTTGGCTCTATTTATAGATTCATATGTAGATTTTATTTTCCCCTGACCATCAGTGCAGGTAACACAAAGTCGATGAGCATTCATTTCTTACCTCCATTGGTATTATTTGGCGTCGTATTTAACTGTTTACCACGATTCCCCATCGCTTTGGCATATTTTTGATTAGAGCCATTAACTCCTTTATTCGCATTAGGTTGGTTAGCTGTATTATTAATTACTTTCTTAGTCATGATTTGTACTCCTTAATTTATAAAAACATGAATTTACTGGTATTGATTGCATCGAATTAAATTTTTATAGAGCTAGATGCTAATTCGATACTTCTATACATAGCACTTGGCATGCCAAAATAAACAAAAGGGAAAAACAAGAATAAAAATAAAAATAAATCGTTATATTTCAAAACTTTAAGTAATAATTTATTTTTCAATTAAAATATAAAAGCTACTTACAAAAAACAAACACACATAAAGATCACTTTAATGTTAATATAAATTTACTTTTTAGTTAATTAAATTAAATTTTAATCATTAAGGTTATTTAGATATGTGCTCAGGATTTACTTTCATTACCCCTTTCTTTCAGCGTCATGGTATTGGTTTTTTAGATGTAATATTGAAGACAATCAATGATAGTCCTGGCAAATTCAGTAAGGAAGGTATTAGCAAAAACCAATATAAAGCTATGGAGGAAATACAAAATAATCCATCACTCAATAACCTTGAAAAGGTAATCTATCTATTGCCTAAAGATTATAAAAAGTGCGAAGCTGTCACATCTCGATGGAAAGAATTTAAATCCGAAGAAAAGCTAACATTAGTAAAAAGTAGCATCGAGGAAATATCTCAAAATGCACAAGAAACCCTAGAAGATCTAGATAAATTAATTAAGTACTTTGATAATAATGAAAACAAAAAATTCCCAGATTATCAGTGGCTAGAAAATAACTGGAGAAATCTGCAAGATGTATGGCATATCATCAATGAATTTAGCCTTGCTACACAAGTCAAATGGTATGAAAAAAATTCTCTTGTTTTTAACAAAGAAAAATATGAGTTTGTTTCATTAGATGTAGGCTATGCAGATTTGGAGAATGAATATAAAACAACTGCAGCTCTTAAGTCATGGTTGTCTAAATCTGAAATAACAAAAAATACTTATATTAACCTTTGGGGAACTGCCACAGCATTTCAGTTAGCCTTTCATTATTTATCTTGGTCTTCACCAATTCTAAAGCCAACCTACTTTATTAAATGCAGAACGAGTAAAACTGCGAAAGACAAAGAGCGATTTACCCCTGTCGTTATCAAATTGGCAGACAAAGATTTAATCACTCATCTAGAAGATGACAATCCAAGTGAAGAATTATCTAAAGATCAGCGAATAACATACCGATGGTTAGAACAATATAAAAATTTTAATGATAACTTTACGATTATAATACTTGGCCCGAAGGGCACCGGTAAAACTAAAGTGGTCACTGATGTTTATGGTGATGAAAATATAATATCTATTAATTGTGCTCAATTTCAAAGTAACCCTGAATTAGCTAGGAGTGAACTATTTGGTCATGTAAAAGGAGCTTTTACTGGTGCAGCAGAAACCAAAAATGGTGCGTTTTCGAGGGCCAATGGAGATGGGAGGGTACTATTTTTAGATGAAGTACATCATCTTGATAAAGCGACCCAATCAATGCTGCTAACTGCACTGCAAACCAAAGAAGATGGCAATTTCTATTTCACTCCTTTAGGTGCAAAGGACCCCAAACACTCGAACTTTCAACTAATAGTTGCAAGTAATGCAAAAGAAGATGAATTAGATAATTTGATCTTGCCAGATTTATTCGATCGAATTAGTCAACGGGTGCTTAAAATTGATGCGCTGAAACCTGGGGAATCAATTTCAAAAGAATTTAATAACATCTGGAAAAAAATGAAGTTTATGGGCTCTCATAAAATTCATAATCCAATATTAGAAACTAGCGATATTTACTTTCAGCCCGACTTTAAAGCTTGGTTAACAGATACAAAAAGAGACTTTAAAGGTAATTATCGAGACTTAGAGAAAATATCAATCCTATGTGCAGACTATCAACGCTGCTTAGACGATACCTTCCTAATTCAAAAAGATACTTCTTTGGTTGACTATGTAAGTGACAATTGGAGAGTGCCATCGAAGAAAAAAGAGATTTCTCTGGAAAATTTCTTAAATGAAAATAATCAATTATCATTGAAAGACATCACCAACGAGTTTAAAGCCAAATTAGCAAGATCAGCAGAATATCTCTGTGGCGACCAAAAAGAAGCAGCAAAAATGCTTGGAATAACAGCTAAAACTCTAATAGATATAAAAAAACGGGATGCTTTATAAAAGGTAGTGTTCAAAAAACTATCACATAGCCCCTTCACCCTTAATATCTTACAATAGCTCTATACGCATCAAGGGGGAGATTTCATTAATTCAACTATCTTGTACGCTGTTATTCCGTAAAAAGGAACTTCAGCACAATTATCTTAACGATCAGCTTACGGCATAAAGTTTAGCAAAGAATCATTTTACAAACTAACTTGAAGTACTAAAAAACAAAGATGCACTTCAAAAGTCAAAAGAATTACAAGATAGGCACTTAAAACTGATATGCAAATATAAAGTAATATTTGAGAAGATTGAGTTTAAAAGTAAAGATTCCCCCCTAAACAAAATCAAAAAATTAATGTCATCTACCAAAGTAAACATGTTCGATTTTAGCCTTAAAGCAAACCCTTAATCGAGTTTTTAAAAATAAGCTATCAGCTAATAAAATAATACATAGAATTTGCAAGAGAGGAGAGTTCCACCTAATTAAATGTATATCTTATCTTTCATCAGTTACACTATCCCTGATAAATAATTAAATTAAGCAAACTCATTTAGTACCCCACATAGTACCCCATGAGTAACGCACAGAACAAAAAAGGCAGTAAAATTAAATGAGTAAAGCGAATATCCAGTGGTTTCCTGGACACATGCACAAAGCACACAAACAAATTCAAGAAGTACTTCCACAAGTTGATATTATTATTGAAGTTGTTGATGCACGTATCCCTTACAGTAGCGAAAACCCACTGATAGCAGCTATTAGAAAGAAAACGCCTTGTATTAAAGTATTAAATAAAGCGGACCTTGCGGATCCAGAAATTACCGCCAGATGGATTGAGTATTTAGAACAAGATCAAGATGTAAAAGCGATTGCCATTACCACTAGCAAACCTGAGCAAGTGCATCAGATCACTAAACTCTGTGAAAAGATGTTACCTAATCGATTAGGGCAAGATAAACAAATTCGAGCCATGATCATGGGTATTCCTAATGTAGGTAAATCCACCATCATTAATATTTTAGCTGATCGTATTATTGCTAAAACGGGTAATGAACCTGCAGTGACTAAAAATCAGCAACGTATCCGCTTACCAAGTGGCATTATGTTGTCCGATACACCAGGTTTTTTATGGCCTAAAATTGAGAATGCAAATTCTGGTTATCGTTTAGCGGTAACGGGAGCGATTAAAGATACTGCTATTGAGTATGAAGATATTGCATATTACGCAGCGGAATATTTAATAAAACACTATTTGCCTCGTTTACAGCAGCGTTATGAGTTTGAGGAAACTCCGCAATCGGACCATGAGTTAATGGAACTGATTGCTAAACGTCGTGGTGCATTGCGTGCAGGTGGGCATTTTGATATCTACAAAGTATCAACAATCCTGTTAAACGAGCTGCGTTCTGGCGCATTAGGTTTATTAAGTTTAGAAATACCTGAAATGGTGGCGGTTGAAAAACTGGAAGTTGAAGTGATCATGGCAGAAAAACTGAAAAAGAAAATTGAAGTTAAAGAAGCAAGAAGAAAAAGATACAAGAAAAATAGATAATATCGATAACTTCTTACTATGCGAATTAACGCTAAAGTGTTTAAGCATGAGATAGGAAAATATAGCTATTAGATAAGTCTTAGATAAACATCACATTGGCTTTTTACATTTTTTATAAACCCTGTAAATAATGCTAATACTAATGTGATGACATTGTTGTAACAATCAATCCTACCTACCTATTCCTTGTTTTTTATCCACAATATACATAGATATTTTATCGCGCAGATTTTAAATTGATTTATATAACTCCTTTATCAAAAAAAGGTTTATATGCACTCTGCAATATCTGTTATCATTAATAATTGAGCATTAGTATTATTTAATATCTGATATGTAAATCTGCATTGTCAAAAAAGGAATTCTGAGTGCCCATCAATATCAGAGTGTGTATTTGTTTTTTTGCATTGTTTGTTAATACACTGCATGCAAAAGAATTCAAGCAAATAACTTTGCAAGCTTCTTGGTTTGAGCAATTTCAATTTGCTGGCTACTATATGGCCAAAGAAAAAGGCTTTTATAATGAAGTTGGTTTAGCACTGACAATAAAACCTTTTCACATTGAGATACAAAATGAGATCGCTCAATTAGTCACTGATGGCAAAGTAGATTTTGCAGTTGGTAAAGAAAACCTCATTTTAGAGCAAGCTCAACATAAAAAAATAATTGCTTTGTATGCCCTTTTTCAATCCAGTCCCTTAGCTATTTTCAGCACTAAAAAATCTCATATTGATACATTCAAAGATTTCCTAGGTAAACGGATCATGACCACCCAGGCCGATGCTCAGCAAGTCTCATTGAAGTCCATGTTGAGTTCACACCATGTGCAAGAATCAGACTTAACTTATTTAACTCATACGCATGATATAAAAGACCTCATCAATAACAAAACTGATTTAATCTCTGGTTATGTATCAAAAACCCCACACGATTTAGAAGCCTTAGGTGTACCCTTTAATACTTTTTCACCACAAGATTATGGTTTTGATTTGTATAGCGATTTTTTGTATACCAGCCAAAATTTTATGGCTAATAATAAACTACAGGCCGAAGCCTTTAGAGCCGCATCTTTAAAAGGCTGGCAATATGCGTTTGATAATATAGATGAAGCCGTTGATATAATATTTGAAAAATACAATGAACAAAACATAAGTAAATCAGCCCTTTTATTTGAAGCAAAAGCACTTAAAAAATTAGCCTACCTCAATACACCAACACTTGGTGTTATTGATGAGAATAAACTAAAAAAGAGCTTTGATTTATATAAGGTACTAGGGGTTGATAAAGGACCGATTGATTTCAGTCAGTTCATTTACGATAAAACGAACCCTTTTCTGTTCTTAACATCGCAGGAAAAAAGCTATTTAAAGAATAAGCAAAAGATAACAGTATGTATTGATCCTAACTGGTTACCCTATGATGCTTTTGATAATACAGGTCAACATATTGGGTTGAATACTGAGTTTCTTGATATCTTTAGAAAGCGCCTACCTATTCCATTAGATATCGTGAAAACTGAATCATGGGCTGAATCGGTAGTTTTTGCCAAACAAAGGAAGTGTGACCTTTTATCACTTGCAGGTGTCACTGAAGAGAGAGAAGAGTTTCTTAATTTTACTTCTCCTTACTTAACTTTTCCCCGAGTATTAGTGACTAAACCAGACCAGCCATTTGTTAACAATTTTACTCTCTTAATAGATAAAAAAATTGGCATGGTTCAAGGCTATGCGCAACAGGATATAATTAAAAACACTTACCCCAATATCATTATAGTAAATGTTAATTCGATAAAAGATGGCCTTAATAAAGTAGCTAACGGCGAACTTTATGGTTTCATTGATGCTTTAGATGCTGTTGGCTATTTTTTACAAGAAGATTTCTTAGGACAGTTAAAAGTCAGTGGGAAATTTGACCAAAAAAGAGAGCTTGGTCTTGGCGTAAGAAATGATCACCCTCTTTTATTAAGTATATTTAACAAACTAATTGATAACCTATCGCAAAAATCAATCAAGAGTATTACCGATAAAAGTGCATCCATTCAATATATTGATAAATTTAACTATCAATTATTATGGTGGTTATTGTTTATCGTATTAGCCATTATTGCGGCCTTTATATACAGACAGAATTTATTGAAAGATTTAAATAATAAGTTGAATGAAAAAGTTGCAGAAAAAACCAAAGCCTTACAGGAACTAAATGAAAGCTTAGAACTAAAAATAAAACAGCGCACTGAGCAAATCGAACATTCAAAACGTCTATTACAAGATGTTGCTTACAGAGATAATTTAACGGGTGTTTTTAATCGACATTACTTAGATGAAAAGTCGATATGCTTTTTTAAACAAGCCGATATGCTTAATCAACCTCTCTCTCTATTGTTAATTGATATCGATTATTTTAAAAAAGTAAATGATGCTCATGGGCATCTTGTTGGAGATAAAGTGTTAACTCATTTTGTTAACAATATTAGAAAAACCTTAAGAGCTGATGATTTACTGGTGCGCTATGGCGGAGAAGAATTTATTTTACTGCTACCTAATGAGGATTTGCAACAAAGTTTAATCGTTGCAGAAAAACTACGAAAACATATAGAGTTGCACCCTTATCAACTGGATGAAGAAATGAATTTAATCAAGATTACAGTTAGCATAGGTGTTGGAGAATATGAAACCGGCGATTCCTTAGAACAATTCATCGGCAAAGCTGATTCAGCATTATATACCGCTAAAAATAAAGGCAGAAATCAAGTACAAACAATTATTAAGAAATAAACAACTTAGATTCAAAGCAAAAGGCTCTAGGTGGAGGTTGCACACAATAAAACTAGTTATATTGTGTGCAACCTGTAAATAATACTGGTAAACGCCATATCACTTTCAGAGTTTAAATCGCTTAAAAATAGTTATTATCTAGATATATTAAATGATTTTTTTAAGCTGTGATCAATGATTTACATTGATATACATTTATCAGCTATATTTGTTTTCATATAAAATTTATATACTATTTTCATCTAATATTAGGTCTACTCCCTCACTATCAGACCATTCAAGTTGTCCCCGAAGCCATCTATTAATAGTAAGCTTATATTGGCTACTCAGTTTAAATAGCAAGGATAAAAAAATGACAAACCTTGAACCACAAATAAGCGCTAAAATTTATATAAAAACATCTACTATTTTTCTCTCAATGCAAAAACTTATAAACGTCCAACTTCCTTTAAGCACGCTCAGTTTTCCTAGCCTATTTTTACTACCAACTTTGTATAATGTTAAACTATGAAATTAAACAATTCAAAGTCACCTCACCTACTGATTAATGATACGGAGCTGTTATTTAAAATGGCTTTCAATCAACCATTTTATTTCATGGCAATACTCTCACCGGAAGGAAATATCTTAGACGTTAATGACTTAGCATTAACATCAAAAGGTGTGAAAAAAGAAGATTATATTGGCAAGTTATTTTGGAAATCACCTGCATGGTCTAACTTGCCTGAATGGGAGAGTCTTTGGATAACACGCTTGGCTAAAGCTTCTAATCAACATAAAGCGGTAATAACGGAAGATAGTTACAAACTTGCAGATGGCTCTGTTTATTATACTGATGTATCGACAACTGCTATTTATACCCCTAATAACCAACTCTCTGGTTATATGATCCAAGCTATTGATACGACAAAACACAGACAAAAATATAGACAAATAGAAGATACAACAAAAAAAGATGATACTGACTTAGAGCTGGTTCTAGAACAAAGCAAGGTTGGTAATTGGTCTCTTAATCTTGTTAACCAGAGTTCTCAACGTTCTCTGACACACGACCAAATATTTGGTTACGAATCATTGGTACCCCATTGGACCGCAGATACATTTCTTCAACACGTCATCCCCGAAGAACAAATAGAAGTAACTCACAAACTTCAACAAGCTATTGCAAATAAAGTAAATTGGAAAATTGAGTGTCGAATTATTCGAACCGACGGTGAAATTCGTTGGATTTTAGCTTCAGGTGGGCATGTGATTGACGCACCAGGTCAATCAAAATTAATGGTTGGAATAGTACAGGATATAACGGATCTAAAAAAAGCAGAGAAAGCTAATTTACAACATAGTGCAGAGCTACAAAGCATATTTAACGCGCTACCAGATACTTACTTTCGTATACAATCCGATGGAAAAATTCTAGATTATCGTACACAAAATAAAAGCGAGCTGTTTAAAGTACCCGAACAATTTATTGGTAAACGCATGCAAGATATTTTACCAAAAGATACTGGCGCATTATTCCAATCAAAAATAGATGAGACAACGCAGGTAGATAAGGTAGTTACTTTTAATTATCAATTATCTACTAATAATCAAGTAGCTCACTTGGAAGCTCGACTTAATAGAATTCATTTGCATGACCAACTTGTGTGTGTTGTTCGTAATGTTACAGATCAATATGAATCCAGAGAATCTTTAGAGGTCAGTGAACAACTATTTCGTACTATTTTTGAACAAGCATCGGTTGGCGTTGCATTGGTCAGTTTTGATATCAAAAAGGTCATTCGTATTAATCAACAGTTTTGCGATATGGTTGGCTACAGTAAAGAAGAAATGTCAGACCCTAATATTTTTGAAAAAATCACACACCCTGATGATTTAAAAAGCAATTTAAGTAAACGAAATAAAGTATTAAGTGGTAAAGAACAATCTACAACAATGGATAAACGTTATATGCACAAAGATGGGCATATCGTTTGGGTTGAGCAGACCATTTCCCTTACTCGTAAAGTCGGCGGCCTAGCTAAAACTATTCTTGTCGTTGCTCAGGATATTAGCCAACGTAAAAAAGCAGAAGAAAGATTACTACTATCCTCTAAAGTATTTAGTGATACTAATGAAGGTATTGTCATTACAGATGCTCAGCAACTTATTGTGGATGTTAATCCAGCCTTCGTTAGAATAACAGGCTTTAGCAAACAGGAAGTTATGGGTAAACTGCCCAGCTTCTTAGGGTCTGGTAAGCAAAGCCCGCAGTTTTATGAAGAGATGTGGTCATCAATTAAAACCCACGGGCATTGGCAAGGCGAAGTTTGGAACAGAACAAAACAAGGAGAACTCTATGCTGAACTGCTCAATATCTCATCACTAACCAATCAACAAAATCGAGTCACTCACTACATAGGTGTATTTTCCGATATTACCAGCATTAAGCAACAACAAGAAAAACTTAACCTGATGGCGCACTATGATGTACTGACTAAATTACCTAATAGAGCTTTATTTATAGATCGTTTTCATCAATCTATTGCCCATAGTATTCGTACAGGCCATCAACTAGCGGTGTGCTTCCTAGATTTAGATAATTTCAAACCTGTAAATGATACCTATGGTCACGAAGCGGGTGACCATTTATTAATTGAAGTATCAGAACGTATTATTGGTTGCATCCGAGAAGAAGACACGGTTTCCCGCCAAGGTGGTGATGAGTTTGCCATCTTATTGAATGATATTAAATCGCCTTCACAATATGAAGCAACCGTCAAACGCATTCATAAAGCGTTAGCCATACCTTATATAATTGATGATATTGAGCATCATCTTACTGTCTCTAGTGGTGTTACCCTTTATCCATCAGATAATGCTGATATAGATACTCTATTACGTCATGCTGACCATGCAATGTACCAATCTAAATTAGCGGGTAAAAATCGCTCTCAATTATATAGTCCAGATTCAGACCAACGTATAATTCAACACAACCTTCAATTAGAAGAAATTAATCGCGCTTTAATCAATAATGAATTTCAATTGTACTATCAACCGAAAGTTAATATGGCAACAGGTGAGGTGTTTGGAGCCGAAGCCTTAATTCGCTGGCTTCACCCAGAAAGAGGCATGATACCACCACTAGATTTCTTACCATTTATCGACGGAACATCATTAGAAATTAAGATTGGAGAATGGGTTATCAATGAGGCCCTGCAACAACTTGAAAACTGGCAGCTGCAAGGTATTGAACTTGAAGTGAGTATCAATATTGCTTCTTATCACCTGCTCTCTTCCTCTTTTTTTATTGTGCTTGAACAGTGCTTAGCTGAACACCCTGCAATTAAACCTCAATGTTTGCAATTAGAAATTTTGGAAAGCTCTACTTTAGGTGATCTCAAAACAATTACTCATATTATCAAGGAGTGTCAAACGCTGTTAGGTGTCAGTTTTGCTTTGGATGATTTTGGCACAGGTTACTCATCATTAACTCATTTAAGAAGTTTACCTGCGGAAACGATTAAGATTGATCAAAGTTTCGTCAGAGACATGCTAGATGATCCAAGTGATTACTCAATTATTGATGGTGTTATTTCATTAACAAAATCATTTAATCGTAATGTTATTGCTGAAGGCGTTGAAACTAATGAGCATGGATTGATGCTGTTATTGATGGGATGCCAACAAGCTCAAGGTTATGGAATAGCGAAACCGATGTCAGCACCAGCCCTGTCGAAATGGTTAAGTGACTATATTCCTAACCAAACCTGGATCACTTGCAGTAAAAAAGAGCACAATAATAAACAAAAAAATCTGAAAATATTTAAGCTAATTACCACACAGTGGAAAGATAAACTAAGAAAACAGATTTTATTACCCCCGAATAACAAAATAGTTTGGCCAATACTTGATAATCAACTATGTCATTGTGGTAACTGGACTTTCCTAAGGAAACAAGAGCAGTTATTTACAGAAGAAGAGATGCAACAGCTTGAAAATGCTCATGACAAAATACATAAAATAGCTTATTCGTTACAGCTTAAATACCAAGCCGGAGAACTAGAATCAGCACGCGCTGACTTAGCTGAGCTTGACTTGGCTTTTATTGAAATGAACAACACAATTGGCCTATAGGAAATATTAGTTAACCTTTACGTTATGACTAATATTGGTTGGCAACGGCTATATATATCCTGACTAGAAATAGAAATAGAAATAGAAATAGAAATAGCCAATATCTTATTTTTAGATTTTCAATAAAAAAGATTTATGCCGCCAGTAATCTCAACTAAATTAGAATCACTTTACATAAGTGACACTCGGCTATACAAATACGGAATAAAATCAATATATCAATATATCAATATATCAATATATCAATATATCAATATGATGAAATTGAATCTATTGATAGGCTAGCCGAGGCAGTGATGACTAATTTTAATAGGCCACTATACTTTTGTAATTTAACCTAATTTCCTTGATATAATGCCAAAAAGTACCAGTAAACGATTAAGTCATATCCATTTCATATTCAATTACATAAAGAGATCAAATTCTATGATTTTAATTGTTCATTGCATTATTTTACTTGGCTATGCCATATAAAGGCGCTAGATTGTTTGTTAAGAATAGTTATATTTTCATGTTCATCACTTGCTCTTCCCGCCAGCCCATAACAAACATGTAAAGGTAATAAATGTTCTTCTCGTGGATGACAATAGCGAGCATGTGGAGCCTGAACCCAGTTTGTCATTCTTTCATTACGATCATCTTCGCGAATATTTTTGTCGCTCAATGTTATACTTAACCAATCTTCAAACTGTTGATTTTTTAATTGGTTATCAGCCGTATTAGGTGCAAAGAATGCTTTCATATTATGAAATGAGAAGCCTGACCCTATCACTAGTAAATTATCATAATCAAGTAACTGTAGTGCTTTCCCAATGGCTAGATGCTGCGCAGGATCTAGACTATTCACTAATGAAAGCTGAATAACAGGAATATCAGCAGCGGGATACATTAACGTCAATGGAACATAGACACCGTGGTCATAACCTCTTTTATATTCAAGTTTAGCTGGTATGCCAGATTGCTTTAATACCTGCTGTACTTGTTTTGCAAGCTCAGGTTCTCCTGGGCTTGGATACTTCACTTCATATGCTGGAGCAGGAAAGCCGTAGTAATCGTAGATCAATTCAGGGTTTGGCTGCGCAGTGATCATCACCTGTTCTGCTTCCCAATGCGCACTAATCAATAAAATAGCACTTGGTTTAGATATTTTTTGGGGTAGCGATTTTAAATAAGACACCATTTCAGCGTGCGCAGGGTCATCAAACAATGGCATAGGGCCACCACCATGAGAAATAAAAGCGATATTTACGTTTTTCATATTAACTCCAAACAATAAATTAGGTTTAAGGTGTTCAATTGAGTACTAGCTAGCTACTGAGTTCAACACTGGTAAAGCTCGCTAAGCGAAAATAATCAAGTGCTTAAGTAGACTGATAAAAGTCTAAAAGTAGCTCAAAACTTACTAATAAATCATTGTCGCGCATTGAGTCGCAACAATGAATTACGTAAGAAAGAGGGAATAATTAAATTATTTACTCTGCTTTTTACTATTCAATTCAAGTAAGAAGTGATCAAGACTATAACTACCACCACCTTGTACAGCGATAGCAACCAATACAACTAAAAGTGTTAATGCATATTCATACCCATTATTAGCCATAAATAAACCATTATTAATGTGTACGGAGAATATAGCGACGACCATAGTGAAAGCCGCAACCACTGCCGCAGGACGAGTTAACAAACCTAATAGAATGGCTAATCCACCAAAGAACTCTGCACTTCCAGCAAGTAATGCCATTAGGTAACCAGGAGTCATTCCTATACTTGCCATCCACTGTCCAGTCCCCTCTAGTCCATAGCCCCCAAACCACGCAAACAATTTTTGCGCACCATGAGCAGCTAAAATAAGACCAATTGGCGCACGTAGTATTAATGCAGCAACGCCTGCTTTAGATGACAGTACTTTGTTTAACAATGATGATTTCATGGGTTGTTCCTTGATAAAGTTAATAATTAATAGTGTTGCCCCTGTTGTGGGATGTACGTACTTTACTATCAACAAAATAAAAGAGTAATATGTATAATAACGAATAATTAACAACAAAATGTTGTTAATTGAGTTTTTAAGATTTAATTTGTAATAAATAAATTAGTTATGCTGATTAAATAAAAAAGTCAAATGAATAACTTAAATAGAAAAGTTGAATAGATAGTTAATTAAAAAATAAAATAAGTCAGCTAAAGGAACAAGTAAAATGGATAGAATTGATGCGATGCGGGCTTTTGTATCCGTTGTTATAGAAGGTAGTTTCAGTAATGCGGCAACAACTTTGCAATTATCACCACAGCTAGTCAGTAAGTATGTTTCTAAACTTGAAGAGCGATTAGATGTGCGCTTATTACACAGAACCACACGTAAAGTCAGTTTAACCGAGGCGGGGACCCATTATTTTCAGCATGCACAACAAATATTGTTAAGCATTGATGAAATGGATTCTCAGTTAGGAGGATTACAACAAACTCCTAAAGGCACTCTTCGTATCAATGCACCTGTCTCTTTTGCTTTAAGGCACATGGCTAAATTAATTGCCGATTTTCAAATGCAATATCCGTTAGTGAATGTCGATTTACAGCTAAACGATCGTAAAGTAGATATCGTTGAAGAAGGTGTTGATATTGCATTACGTATTGGACGTCTTAAAAGCTCATCTTTAATTGCAAAATATCTCACCCCTATTCGTCTTATATTATGTGCATCTCCTGAATATCTGCAAGAAAATGGCGTACCAAGCCACCCTGAAGCGCTCAAAAATCATCGCTACCTCCACTACAGTTATATGGACATCGAAGGAAAAGGGGACGTTTATCAATGGTTAAAAGCTAAAAATACTAATCATCTTGGTGCATTCCATAGTAATAATGGAGACGTATTAACGGAAGCTGCTATAGCAGGTGCAGGATTAATATTGCAACCCACTTTTATAGTGCATGAGGCGCTTGAAAAAGGTCAATTAATACCAGTATTACCTGATTTCGAGCCTGAGCAAGTGGGGTTATATGCGGTCTATGCTAATAGAAAACTATTACCTAACAAAGTTCGATGCTTTATTGATTTTATCGAGCACTATTACGGTTCACCGCCCTACTGGGATCAAGCGATAAGTAAATAAGCCTAAAGATTATTGTTATCCTACTCGCTAGTTGCTATTTTTTGCGATAGTATTTTCACCTATTCCAAATAAGCATTGATAATTTATTGTTTAAATATTAGGTCCCTTTATCTTATGTTACTTGAAGGCATTGAAACGTTGTTAATGCTCAGCCATGAAAAAACCATGAGCAGAGTAGGTAGTCAGCTTTATATTAGCCAGTCTGCGGTAAGCAAACGTATCGCATTATTAGAAAAGAAATTAGGTAAAAAGTTGATTGCACCTGATGGGCGGCATGTACGCTTAACGCCTGCAGCGAATGAGTTGATCGCTAGCATTGGGCCTACATTTCAAGAATTACAGGGACGTATTTACGAACAACATACGTTAAAAGATGAAACGATTATTTCCCTTGCTTGCTCGGAAACCTTAGTCGCAGGATACCTTGCCAGTATCATGGGGGATTATTGTCAACAGGATGCCGCGATTCGTATTAGCACCCACCATACCCCAAGGATTATTGAACGCGTGCAATCGGGTAAAGCGACGATCGGCTTTTGTGCTGGTCAGATCCCAGCACATCACGGACTAAAAATGATTTGTCTATGGCAAGAGCCTTTTGTATTGGTCAGCGAATCCGCATTATTAACACTGCCTAAGCAAATATTAACCAATGACCTATCGAACCCAGCTAACCGTTACCAGTTAGATATATTAACGACACTAGGTATTGAGCCACTAATGCAAATGGACTCTTATACCGCTTCAGCGCAACTTGCACTCGGCGGTATAGCGCCTGCATTAGTGCCACTTTCTATTGTAAAAACCATGAAAATACAAGCTAAGGACTGTTTTACCTTTGAACAGTTAAGGCCTTTATATCGCCCAATTCACATCTGCTTACGGCCCAACAATTATCAGAACCAAAGAGTTAAAACATTGATAAAAGCCATAACGAGTGCTGTTCCCATAACAACTTAATAGCCATGGTCATCGACATAATGATCACTAATGGTCGAATGATTTTTTGACCATTACCTAACACCACTCTTGCACCTAAACGCGCGCCAAAAAAGCCGCCTATGGCCATCAATAATCCCAACTCCCATATTGGTAACCCTGCAATTATAAAAAACAGCAACGCTGCTATATTTGAGGTGAAATTTAACACTTTGGTGCGCGCTGTTGCTGCTATCAAGCCATAACGCCCTAGTGCAACAAAACAGACCGTAAAAATAGAGCCCGTACCTGGACCTAAAAATCCATCATAAAACCCCACACTTCCGCCAATCACAAAAGCAAAGGCAGTTTCTGACAGTTTCGGTTTATCATCAGGATGTGACGTGATTGAAGAAGAGAAAAGAAAGTAACCTGAAATCGCAATCAGTATAATTGGAATAATACTCAATAATAAATCAGCTTTTACATGCTGTACGATTTCAGCCCCTATTGCGGCGCCGACAAAGGTACATAAAATAGGTAAACGCATCGGTTTTAACTGCACAATACCATTACGAACAAAATATAAGCTTGCGGAGAAACTACCAAAAGAGCTTTGTAGTTTATTCGTTGCTAATGCTTGTGCAGGTGGAATACCCGCAGCGAGTAAAGCAGGAACGGTCAACAATCCCCCGCCACCAGCCATTGCATCGATAAATCCGGCTAATGTTGCAACAGCGACGAGAAACGCCATGACCTCTAGTGAAATTTCCATACTTTTCCTTATCATTATTAAGGCCGCGACTATAACACTGAGCAGCTAGTTAGATGAGCAAAAGCATGGAAATTAATGTATTCCTATTTTTCATAGGAGATGGTGACAGTAACTAGCACTGTTCACCATCTTTCAGGGAAGCCTAATAAACTGGCTATTGGATTGACTAAATAGGTTGACTAATGAATAGAGGGTTATGCCATCATAAACAGAGGAATGTGAGTGTGACGTAATAATTTTTGCGTTACGCCACCAAACATTTGCTTATGCAACTTCTGATGTACAAGTGCACCTGCGACAATGAGATCAGCCTCTTGATCCAGCGCCTCTTTTAATATATTGCGCGGTGTATTTAAGCGGCTGGTAGAAAAAGACACACATTCAGAGTCGATTAGATGGCGTTTTAAAAACACCTGTAAATCTTGTTGTGTGGGCTTTTTCAATAATGCTCGCTCACTGGTAACAATGACAACTCTATCTGCCTTTTGTAAAACAGGAATAGCAGCACTGACCGCTCGAGCTCCTGCATCATCTCCATTCCAAGCAATTACAATCGTTTTAGGCGAAAACTCACAATCAATGCACCTAACCAATACAGGTAATGCATCATACTAGTGGTGTTAGTGTCATAGGCATAACCATTGGTAATGTATTTGGAAGAATTGCAGGAAATGAGGCTGCTGATTATGCGAACAACTAATAAAGTAACAGAAGCACAAAGAGTCATGACCATTTGTAATGCATGTCGTTATTGCGAAGGTCATTGTGCAGTGTTTCAAGCGATGGAATTACGTTTAGAATTTAACGCAGATAATTTAGATTATTTAGCCAACCTTTGCCATAACTGCGGCTCTTGCTATCACAACTGTCAATATACTGCTCCACATGAATTTGACCTTAACGTACCTGCTGCGATGGCAGAACTGCGACAAGAAAATTATGGTGTATATGCATGGCCAGGATTTATGGGGAAGCTTTTTGCCAATAATGGTTTATGGATGTCGTTATTATCAATTATAGTCATTACAAGCTTCTTTATAAACTGGGGATGGTTTTTGGACTGTACAAGAGCAAGCCTTTTACGGCGTAATTTCGCACAATACAATGGCCTTTATATTTTCCACTGTCTCTGCTTTTGTAGCGATTGCAATGCTTGCCTCGATCATCAAATTCTGGAAAACCATGTGCCTGCCTTCTCCGTTTAGCTTGAACTGGAAACAGGTAAGACAAGGTGTGAAAGATGCATTAACATTAAAATATTTAGATGGGGGTAATGGTCAAGGTTGCTCTCACGAAACTGAACAACCTTCCATGGCACGCCGCTGGTATCATCAAATGACATTTTGGGGTTTTATGCTGTGCTTTGCTGCGACATCAACGGCGACAGTCATGCATTATGGATTTAATTTACCAGCACCCTATCACTACATTAGCTTACCAAAGCGATTTGGGATCCTGGGTGGCATAGGATTAATTGTAGGACCGATTGGCTTACTCTCGATCAAATATCGAGCACCCAATGAAATGAAAGGAAAAACCAATAAAGGCATGGATGTGAGTTTTCTCGCATTACTTTTATTGACTAGTATTTCTGGGCTTTTACTGATGTTAGTAAAGGATACACAATGGGTAGGTTTGGTATTAAGCTTACATTTAGGTATTGTCATGACATTTTTTCTTTCCATGCCCTATGGTAAATTTATTCATGGTTTTTATCGTTTAATTGCATTGGTTGTTTTTGCTATTGAAAAAGAAAAGCACCAAGCAATAGCAGGTGTTGAAACAATTAACGTGGTTAATATTGATACATAACCCTCTACTGAAGTAATAATGAAGAAATCAGTCCTGAAGAAGGTCATACTTAGAAACAATTTTAAATTAATCAACTAAATAAATCTGAAGAAAAGCTAGTCAGCCTATTAACTTGAGCGTTAATAGGCTGTCAGAAATATGTTAAGTTAAGACTTATACGACTGCAGTAATAAGCACAGCATAATAAGGACAACACCAGCCCACCCTAATACAGAAATTGATTCTCCGACCACAACCACTGCAAATACAGCAGCAACGGCAGGTTCAAACAAAGTCAACAAAGTGGCTTTGCTCGCATGAATAGTGTTAAGCCCATATCCAAAGCAAATATAACCGATAAACATAGGTATTACTGCGATATAAAGCACCACCGCAGTATTGATGGGTGTCGCAAACAGATCATTGCTATTCAATAATAAAATAGGGAGAAGCAGTACCGCACCAATACCAAAGATGCTACCCATTGCTGATTTCGAACTTATTCCGCGATTAATCAATGCTTTTGCGGCCCATGAATAAAGTGCATAAGCGAGACCTGCAATAAAACCAAGGGCGATACCAATCACTTTGCTTGAATCATCAAGGGTCTGTTCAGTCAGGTTTGTTTCTGAACTAGCTAACAATACAATGCCAACAGACCCGATAAATAAACTCAGTACCCAACGACGGTCGATGTTATTTTGTTTGCTAAAAAGACACTCAATTAAGGCGACAAAAAAAGGAGCACTAGCGATTGAGATAACCGTGCCTATTGCGACACCCGATAAGCGCATTGAACTATAAAAGGCTAATGGGTAAACGGCTAAGGCAATAGCCCCTATGCAAAGTAGTTTACCTTCTTTTAGCAGGCACTTTGCATCATGTCGTAGATTTTTCGCACCAAAAATAGCTAACATTAAACCACCGACGCCCATAGAAAAGGATCCGATGGCTAGTGGATTCACGGTAGATGCAAACGATGCAGCCGTGCCTGTTGTGCCCCATAATAAAGAAGCAAATAAGATAGCTGATACACCGTATGTTTCTGACTTATTAGTTATGCTTAACTTGCTCATGTTGATCCTTTAGACGATTAATGAGTCGAAGTATAAATCTGGAGCTAACAAATTAGTTTGCAGAAAAGACGCTTATATTGTTTTATCAGACTACATTTTTCAAGACTGTTTTTATAGCGTTAGGTTTTATAAGGCTAGGCTTTATGAAGTTAGGTTTACAGGTGAATCTATGCATTGAACTTATTAACGTCTTAATTGGCGAGGCGACAAACCAAAAAAGTGTGAAAAGCGGCGACTAAAAGCAGAGATATCTCCATATCCTACTTGTTCCGATATTAGCTGCACTGGTGAATCTGTATGCGTTAATAATGCCTTTGCCTTTTCCATTCTTTGAATCGTTATATATTGCAGCACACTTTGCCCCATCGACTGCTTAAATATTTTCTTAAATTGTGTTGGGCTCAAGCAAGCGATGTCGGCTAACCCATTAATAGTGAATGTTAATGATAGGTCATCGGATATATGCTGAATTACGGATCTCACCCTAGAGTCTATTTGTTCGCCCACTCTTTGTTGCTGCAACAATTGAAAAAACATCTGCTGCATCAAGCTTTCAATCGAGCTATCAACTTTGTGTTGTAATTGTTTTTCAATAAAAAAGAGATAACTTCTAAGCGGCGAAGAGACAGAGAAAACAACAGAGTCCATGTTTAATAAATTATCAGGTAATAGATTAAGGTCTGCGACAATAAATCGAGCTTCTTCATTGGCTCTGAATAAGTGAAAGGTATCGGATTGGATCACAACACATTCTCCAACGGAGACTTTACCTTGGTATCCTTCAAGCTCGATAATAATAGTGCCTAATATCGGCAAAACTAGCTGGTGATAACAGTGCACATGCCCTCTTCGCTGCTTGCTATATGCTCTTATGCTTAAATTATCTTGCATCGCCGTGACTCTCATTAAATATTGCCGTGTTTATTAGCTATTTATTATCAGACAATTACCATAATATCGAAGAATTTCACAATAATATTAAACCTTTAGCGTGATTTTGTGGCAGCTCTTTTTGTTTTTGTGGTTTTACTAGCACTAGCACTTTTTTTAGCTGCTGGTTTTCTTTTAGCAAATGACTTTTTAAACCCAGCAGGGCTTGCAGGCAGGTTGACTAATGCTTGTGGGCCATCAGCAATCGCTTTTTTGATAATATCACCAAGCTGTTCTTGTAATGGAGAGACAAACCCCTGATAACTTTGTTGCTTTTGACTAATTGCATTTAACTGCATTTCCCACAAAGCAGTCATATCTGGCAAGGTTAATTTGTCAGGAAGACTTTCAATTAATTTTCTACCAACCTCTGTTGCTTGAATCGTTTTACCAATGCGCTGTAAAAATTGACGCTTAAACAACAACTCGATAATGCCAGCTCTAGTCGCTTCAGTGCCTAAACCATCGGTTTCTTTGAGTACTTTTTTTAGCTCCGCATCCTTAACAAAACGTGCAATATTGCTCATCGCAGCGAGTAAGGTTGCATCAGTAAAGTGTGCTGGAGGTTGTGTATTTTTATCAATCACTTCACCACGCTCACAATATAATATCTGGCCTTTTTTTAATGTCGGTAAAAAACTTTCAGTTTCTTTTTGAGGAAACAAAACTTTCCAACCATCACTTTGCTTTGACTTCGCTTTACTGATGAACAGCCCTTTATTTATTTCAATTTCAGCAATACATTCTGCATAACAATAATCATCATAAAACTGGCTAAGGTACTGACGAGCAACCAATTGATAAATATTTTTAGCAACAATATCTAATGAACTAGTGGATTTTTTAGTATCTGTCGGAATAATCGCGTGGTGCGCGTCAACCTTACTGTCATTCCAAGCACGGCCTTTAATTGATAAGTTAGCCCCCTGCACCGCTTGTTGCATTTGCGGTTCGTTGCTAGCAATTGCCTGCGTAACAAACTTAGCTTGTTGATGATGATTACGCGGTAAATAACGAGAGTCTGAACGTGGATAGGTAATTAGTTTATATCGCTCATAAAGAGCTTGGGCGGCATCTAATACTTGTTGTGCGCTGTAGCCAAAACGTTTAGCGGCATCAATTTGTAACCCAGATAAATTATAAGGTAAAGGTGCAACCTGCTTTTTATTTTTATTAATAAAGCTAATAACAGTGGCGGGTTGATCTGTAATACGTGCGGCAACATTTTCAGCTAAGGCTTTAACTAGTACTCGCCCTTCTGAATCTTGATAAGGAGCGCAAGCGTCACTAGGTTGCCATTTAGCAGTAAAAGGCTGCGTATTACTTACCTCTTTATTAACATCTAAATGTGCTAATACTTCATAAAAAGGCTTACTAACAAATTGATCAATCTCTTTATCACGCCTTGCTACTAATCCTAATAAAGGTGTTTGTACTCGACCAACTGAAATAACGCCTTTATAGCCTGATTTTTGAGCCAATAAAGTATAAGCCCGTGTCAGGTTTAAACCGTATAACCAATCCGCACGTGTTCTCGCTAAAGCAGAGGTTGAAAGTGGAATAAAATCTTGATTTGAGCGTAAATTTTGAATTGAACGTTTCACTGCATTAACCGTTAAATCACTTATTAAACAACGCTCGACTTGTTTTAATTTTTTCCCCTTAACACCGCTGAAATGAATCACTTCATCAACCAAAAGTTGCCCTTCTCGATCGGGGTCACCAACATGGACAAGTTGATCAGCTTGTTTAATCAGTTTTTTCAAAATCGTTAATTGCTTGCTGGTGTTGGCAACAGACTTCAACTTCCACTGAACGGGAATGATAGGTAAGTGTTCAAACTTCCATTGCTTAAAAGCGGGATCATAAGCTTCTGGGTCAACTTGCGTTAATAAATGGCCGATACACCAACTGACCACGTCGCCATTTCCGGCATAAATACAACCATCGGCTTTTCGGTGTGGTTTAGGTAATGCGTCTGCAACGGCACGCCCTAAACTTGGTTTTTCAGCAATATATAGTTTCAACGCACACTCCAACTGTTTTTATAGACAGTATTTTATCTACTGCCATAATTCAAGTGTTGGACGCTTTTATTTGCAACTATGTTCACGATTGCTTGACTAATAAACAATACTTTTGACTATGTGTCTTTTATAATATTGGTATTACTTTGCATTATTGTCATATGATGACCTTAATAGATCGCCAGATTGATTAAGTGTCATTGTTTTGAAAGAACCCAACAGATTTATAAAATCATTGAAATAGTACATTTGATAAAGAATTTAATGAGAGAACCAAATATGAAACTAACCAAAAAAGTAACATCATCATTATGTCTGTGTAGTGTGCTATTTGTTGCGGCCTGTAATGCCGATGAAATCAACCAAGATTCTCCAATAGCAGTGGTTGACGCACCATTAAGCACCAAACAGGTAAGCCAAGCAAAAGCAACGGTGGACACTGTGATTAACGCAGATACGCTATATAAAACTTCAGCAGCCAAAAAAACTGAGTCTACTAAATCTTGGGACGAAGTTAAAAAATCCAGCGAAGAAGTTTGGGAAAAAAGTAAAAAAATCAGCCAAGATGCGATAGAAGCAGGAAAAGATACCACCACTGGTGCTTGGAAAGAAGGCACAGAATCCAGCAAAAAAATGTGGGAAAGTAGCAAAGAAAAAAGCAAAGAACTTTGGGAAAGTAGTAAAAAATCTAGCCAAGAAATTTGGGATAAAAGCAAAGAAACTAGCGAAGAACTTTGGAAGGATGGCAAACAATCAAGTAAAGAGTTATGGCAAGAAGGTAGTGAGAAATTAGATAAAATATTTGAAGAGTCAAATGAACCAACTAAAGAAGATGCTTTTAATAAAGCAAACCAAGCTTTTGAACCTGATGAAATTTAGCGATGTCAAAATTTTCAAAATTTAATTATGTAATGATTTAACTATGTCATGATTTAACTATGTCATGATTTAACTATGCTAAATTTAACTATGTAAAAAATTAAATAAGCCAAAAAATGACACAAGAAACATATAGCATGCCCCTCTGCTTATTCGTTTGATAATGCAATAAAGATGCATTAAATTAATGCATCTTTATGAGCAACAAAACATAAAAATTAAATTACAGTGCTAGCACCTATATCATTAACTAACAATGTAACTAAATCTCTTAGTTTGGCATCGATTTCTGTATTCTTTACCGAACGAGTTTCAATATTATAGTTATCAAAAAAGTTTGGCATAGACAGCGAACCTTTTAGATCAGCCGCAAAATAAGGAGCAGAACCCACCGCCGAGGCCAATACTGATGCTGCACCGCCTGGACCAGGAGAAGCTGACAACATTAACATCGGTTTATTTTGATACACTTTAATATCGATACGTGAGGTCCAGTCAAAAAGGTTTTTATAAGCCGCCGTGAATGACCCGTTATGCTCTGCATAAGAAATGACAATCGCGTCAGCTTCGGTAATTTTATCGTAAAAGTCCTGTGCCTGTTGTGGCTTTCCTAACTCTACTTCTCGTTGAATACTGTAAATTGGCATTTCAAAATCATTAAGATCCAATAGTTCTACTTCAGCTCCTTCTATTAAATGTGCGGTGTAGTTTGCTAACTTCCGATTCATTGAGTTTTTTGAATTACTGGCTGCCAATGCTAATACTTTCATGCGGAATCCCTTACTGATGATCACTTTTTAAATGAGGATAAGAATTAAAACACACCGAAAACGATTCTATTAATGGAATACGATAAGGTATATTAATTTTGTTAATTAATTGTTCTTTCATATATAACTAACTGATTTTTGCCTAACAATATTAGGCCATATTCAGCGCTAAATTGGTATGGCTGATCGATATTAATTACTATCGGGTTTAGTGACATCACTAACAGAATCATATGAATAGTAAGAAAATGAACAAAGCAGCTTGGTTAAATGTGGTGGAATAGCTTAATACCTTAGAATGGCAGTTGTAAAATCAATTGAATTCTAAATTAGCATAATAAGTGTAGAAAAATAAATGTAAAAAAAAGGCTGATGTTTCCATCAACCCTTTTTAACAGATAAAACGATAATTTCCCCTGTACTTTGACTTAAGCTAAATCACTAAATTAATGTTTAATGAATCTAACTTTTTGTAAGTAAGTTACAAAGCAAAATTCTTAATTTATCTATAAAAATATATTAACTATCTAAGTAATCTAAGTCGTCGTAATCATCACCTAATAGTTCTTTTAAACGTCTTCTTTCTTTTAATTCTTCAATACTACGGCGAACTTTGCCTCTTTTTCTATCGTTTAATAATGCTTGTTTTTTCTTCATCGATGCATTGTTTTCATCCCAATCATCTTCAGGAAAAAAATCAGTGATATCTTGAGTCTCATCTTCAGTTTGTAGAGAGTTTCTATTTGAGTGTGCCATTTTAATTCTCCAATCATGACAGTATTGCTATGCCGTTATAGGCTTATTTATAACTACAAAAAACTAATTTTAAATATTAAGTACGGGAGACTTTTATCTACGATTAAATAAAAAACCATACCTAGTCTTTTTAACTCATTATTTAAAATAATTCGATAAAAATTTACATAAAAAACAAGATTAAAAAGCACTTTCTATAAAATATGAGATTAAATAGCCATTTTCGTGATGATTTAGTCGATTTAATGATAAAAAAACATTGACGATAATAATTATCACTCTATTTTTCATCAATTGGATAATATACAACAGCTTCATAAGCAGTTACATTAAGGGTCTTTTTCAAGACATAAAAGGGTGAATATGCAGTTTTCAACGTTAGGCAGCAGTGGTGAATCAGTTTCTCGAATTTGTTTAGGAAGCATGACCTGGGGGTTGCAGAATAATCAACAAGATGCAGACCAGCAAATAGCCTATGCATTAACGCAGGGTATTAATTTCATCGATACCGCTGAAATGTACGCAGTACCTCCTTCTGCTGATACATATGGAAAAACAGAATCAATCATTGGACATTATTTACATAATAATGCCAGTCAACGTAAAGATATTATTTTAGCCTCTAAAATTGCCGGATCAGGGCTACCTTGGGTAAGAAACGGCGGCGACATAACAGGTGAAGCAGTGATTAGTTCAGTAGAAGCTTCTTTAAAACGCTTACAAACGGATTACATTGACCTTTACCAATTACATTGGCCAAATCGCCAGTCTCCTCATTTTGGACGTCACACACCTAATACGTTTAAATTCTCTGATAGTGAGACAGCACAACAAACAGATTCGATGCTCGATATACTTCAAGGTTTAGATAAGTGTGTTAAAGCTGGGAAAATAAGATACTGCGGTTTATCAGACGATACACCTTGGGGCATTAACAGCTTCTTAAAACTTAGTGAACAGCATAACTTACCGCGTATGGTATCGATTCAAAATGAGTTTAATTTATTACATGCCAAAGATTGGCCATATTTAATTGAAAACTGTGTGCATGAAGATATTGCGTACTTACCTTGGTCACCATTAGCAACGGGTATGCTAAGTGGTAAGTATTTAGATGGGCAATGCCCAGCAGGGAGTCGTTGGAGCATTAAGCAGCGTAATGGTTTATTTAGAGATACGCCTGAAAGTGAAGCAGCGGTAAAAGCTTATCAAGATATCGCCCATCAGAATGGCATTACCACAGCACAATTGGCCTTGAAATGGTGCGACCAAATAGATGGAGTGACTTCGACCATTATTGGCGCAACTAAAATGACGCAATTAAAAGAGAATATCGAGGCATTTAAAGCGCCTTTATCTGAACAAGCGTTAAGTGATATCAATACGATATTTAAAAAGTACCCAGCGCCTTATTAACAATGACTCAAACGATCATCTGTAGCAACTGGTAAGTGAGAGTAAATAACCTATTAGCTTATTAAGCTATTAATTTATCAACTGATGAGCCATACCTAAATCAAGTGCCGAAGCTTCCAGTAAACACTTCGGCGCTTTTATCATTTCACTTTCTACTGTATTTAAGCATTGCCGGGAACAACACTTCCTACTTTCGATACTTAACCTTGACACTTAGTCTTGATAACTTTTGTCTAAAGCACAAACTAACTGGCTTAATAGCAGTTCCCCTCCATCTCTAAAATAGAGACATTTGATCTGACGTGATCATATTAAAATCTTTACCTAATACAGGCAAAATTGCCTCCGCAATAGGTTTTAGTTGTTTATCAATATACTGCTGATAATCAATATCAGAATGACAATACTCTTGTGGCTCTGGCCCATTTACTGTTAATAAATAACCAATGCGCCCCCGTTGCTGATAGCGAAGTGGTAACCCCAACACTGCATTTTGTTGATCTGCTAACCGTGCGGCACGTACTTGCGGGGGAATGTTTTTAATATAATCAGCCAAAGGACGGCGCAACCTTTTATGATAGACGAGCTTATCATCTAATAAACCTTGTTTTAGTTGCTCAATGGTATCAGTGATATATGCTTCCACCGGTAACTCGGCAAATATTTTTTGATATAACGTTTTCTGAAATGTTTGTGCTAATTCAGTCCAATCTGAGCGTACGGTTTCCAATCCTTTAAATACCATTTTTTCACCGCTTTCTGTGGCGGTTAACCCTGCATAGCGTTTCTTAGAGCCGGTATCTTGGCCACGTAAAGTTGGCATAAAAAATTTAGAAAAAGCCGTTTCAAACTCAATCTCTAAAAAGCAGTCAAGGTCAAAGTCCTGCCGTAATAAATCTGCCCAATACTGATTAATGTCTAAGGCTAATTGTTGACCTATTTCATTCGCTTGTTGTAAATTATTACAATCTTTAAGATAAACAAAAGTTGAATCAGTATCCCCATAGATGACTTTTTGCCCTTTGTTTTCAATAAAGCGAGCAGTTTGTTGCATAATTTGATGGCCGCGCAAGGTGATTGAACTGGCTAAGCGCGTATCATGAAACCGACACCCTGCAGATCCTAATACCCCATACATACTGTTCATAATAATTTTTATTGCATGCTGAAATGCATTATTTTTTTCTTTTTTGGCTTGCTCTCGCGCGCTGGTTAATGTGTTTAATAAACTAGGTAAATGGTGTTCAGTTCGACTAAACCTTGCCCCTCTAAACCCTGGAATAGTTTCTTCTTCAGGCGCTAATAAACCTTCAATCATGCCCATTGGATCAATTTTAAAGCTGCGAATGATATTTGGATAAAGCGATTTAAAATCGAGTACTAACACCCATTCATACAAACCTGGAATCGAATCCATCACAAACCCGCCGGGAGAATGTTGTGCTTGTACATCTCCTAGATTAGGTGCGATATAACCGCTACGGTGTAATAATGGTAAATATAAATTAGTAAAGGCGGCAACTGATGCTCCCCTTCTATCTAAAGCGAGTCCTGTTAATCGTGCTCGTTGGATCGTATATTCTGCGAGTTGTTTATCTTCAAAAATACGCTCAACTAATAAACAGTCCTGCAAGTTGTAACGTGCAAGTGTGACAGGCTCTTGCTCAAATTGGCGTTTAATCTCTAACCCTTTATCGCTATTGGTTTCAATTAACTTACCTTCACCAAATAAACTCTGGCTGACAAATTCCAAGCTATAGCTTTCAAAATGTAAACTGGCATTCTTTAATGCGTCGATACCATCTAACACCACGCGTCCGTTTAGTATGACGGAGCCACTATCGGGATCATCTCTATGTGTTAACCATTTTAAGGCACTACCATCTCGGCCGATGGTTAATGGGACATTAAGAATTTGAGCGCGTTGTGCTAATAAACGCATATCAAAGTTAGCAACTGCCCAACCGATGATTGCATCGGGATCATATTGTTCAAACCAAGCAATTAATTGCAATAATAATGACCGTTCATCTTTAACCCAAATGATATTAATATCGTTAGCAGATTGGGACTTGCCTATCATCAATACCGAATGATGTGCTTGCTTTTTGTCACCGACATTATGCATACTCAATGCGATACTATATAGCTCACTTTGCGGACTACATTCCACATCGAGTGACACCATATTTAAGGTTACATTGGCGCTAATGACATCGGGATTAATTTCATTAGATAAAGTTGCTTGCTGACATGACCAATACTTGCCTAACCATTCAATTTGACCAGAAACTTTCACCAAGCCATAAATGAAGCGCTCCATTAGAAATCGGTCGCTGAGTTTAATATCTCCTTCATAGGTGGCAATACTTTGTTGCATTAATGCTAATTGGCACCATTTATGAAGTTGTTGTTTAAAGGTGTAAATAGCACATATTTTTTTGCCATTAAAGGTTTTAATATCAAGCGGACGAATAAAATTAGGTTGGCAGTTTTCTTGTTTCCAAACTTGCTCCGCTTGCTCAAGTTGATCCTGTTCAATTAAAAACACATAACGTTGTTGTGGTACTACAAGTCTGCAAGGCCCACGGTCGGTGCTTAACCAAAAAATAAGATCAACACCATTCGCTGTCTCAACTTGCTGACGCGATAGAATTAAACCGGATAGAGAGGTAATAGAAGATTCAGTCATATTGCTATTTTAGGATAGTTTCAACGTAAACGTTACCGCTTAATAAAAGTAATTAAAAACAAAGCATTGCAAACAATTAAAAAGAAATAAAAAAGGCAAAAAAAGAGGCTGATAATCAGCCTCTTTTTAGATGTAATATTTCATGCGATTACTTCATGCGACTAATTATGAATAGCAATTAGAAGCACTTCAATATATGAATACTTAAACCATTAAAAACTACGCTCGGTGACGAGGTAATAACAAATTCAGTAAGATTGCCACTATACCGCAAAGGCTCACACCTTGCAGGCTAAAGGAACCAATACCAAGTGCCATACCACCAATACCAAACACTAAGGTAACTGAAACAATACACATATTACGCGGCAGTGATAGATCAACGCGATGGCGGATCATTGTATTTAAACCAACAGAAGCAATCGTACCAAATAACAACATCATGATGCCGCCCATGACTGCACCTGGTATGGTTTGTAATACAGCACCAAACTTACCAACAAAGGCTAATAAAATGGCAATGACAGCAGCCCACATCATTATTTTTGGATTAAAGTTACGTGTTAACATGACCGCACCAGTCACTTCTGAATAAGTTGTATTAGGTGGACCACCAAATAACGAAGCAGCACTGGTCGCAATACCATCACCAAACAGAGTACGGTGTAATCCTGGTTTTTTAAGGTAGTCTTTACCGGTGACGTTACTAATAGCAAGAATGTCGCCCACATGTTCAACCGCTGGTGCTATAGCTACTGGGATCATGAATAATACCGCATGCCAATTCCACTCGGGTGTAACAAACTGTGGAACACTTAACCAAGCAGCTTCAGAAATCGCGCTGAAATCAAGAATACCGAAAAATAGTGATAATAAATAACCAACAATCACACCGCAAAAAATAGGTACTAATTTAAAGATCCCTCTTGCTAAGGTTGATACTAATAGTGTGGTAATTAAAGAAGAAAAAGAGATAATCATCGCGATATCTTGTTCAACTAATACCATACTTGCATCACCCGTTTTACCGAGCGCCATATTAACAGCAACAGGAGCAAGGCCAAGACCAATCACCATGATCACCGGCCCCACAACAACTGGAGGTAATAACCGATGAATAAAATCAACACCTTTAAGCTTCACTGCATAAGACATCAGCATATAAACAACGCCTGCAGCAAATAAGCCAGACATAGTCGCTGGAATACCCCAAGTTTGAACCCCATAGGCAATGGGCGCAATAAATGCAAAAGAAGAGGCTAAAAAGATTGGTACCTGTCCTTTTGTTACCAATTGAAACAAGAGCGTACCAATACCCGCAGTAAATAATGCGACATTAGGGTCTAATCCAGTGATTAATGGCATTAAGACCAACGCACCAAAGGCAACAAATAGCATTTGAGAGCCAGCAAGTAGTTGCTGAAATACATTAAGATTGGCTGTGATATCTTGCTCAGGCGGTTTCGATTGATGTTCTGAAGCAATTTCAGACATGAATAATTCCCTTTAATAATTTCAAATTGACAAGTTCATTTTTTAAGCATGCTACTTTTAAAATATCCATCATAAAATGGAATCCAGTGAACATGCTCATATTTTATAAGGCGTGATTATGACTATTTGGTACCAAATATTTTATCACCCGCATCACCTAGACCAGGTACGATGTAACCATGATCGTTAAGATGAGAATCTATAGAAGCCGTATAAACTTCAATATCAGGGTGTTTTTCTTCCAGTGCTTTTAGACCTTCTGGTGCGGCAACTAAAATTAATACTTTAATATTAGTACAACCACTTTCTTTGATAAGATCCAATGTAGAGATCATTGAACCACCAGTTGCTAGCATTGGATCAACGACTAATGCTAAACGTTGATCAATTTGGCTTACCAATTTTTGAAAATAAGGAACAGGCTCTAACGTTTCTTCATCACGATAAATACCCACCACACTTACTTTAGCACTTGGAATATAATCTAAAACCCCATCCATCATACCTAAACCAGCACGTAAGATAGGCACAACAGTAACTTTTTTACCTGCAATTTGTTGAACTTCTAACTCACCTTCCCAACCTTGGATTGTCACTGTTTCTAGCTCTAAGTCTTTAGTTGCTTCATAGGTTAATAAACTGGCAACTTCACGAGCTAACTCACGAAAACGTTTGGTGCTAATATCCGCTTCGCGTAATAAACCTAATTTATGTTGGATAAGGGGATGTTTTACTTCAACTACTTTCATGATATTTCTCCAAAAGGGTAAAATTTAAAATTGGCTGATAATAACAGCTCAATATATTAGGATAATGTTTTGCGTCATTATAAATTGAAAATGCGCAGTTGTTTTAAAAAATAAAAGATAAAGAATAAAAAATTTAAAAAAAAGGCTAAGAATCACTTCTTAGCCTTTTGATTGATAATCATATAATTAATTATTATTCAGGTTAGTGGCACCGATTTTATGAATGGCAACATCTGCGCCATTAAATTCATCTTCTTCACTAAGGCGTACCGGCATGATTGCATTCACCACTTTATAAACAATAAAGCCCCCCGTAACCGCAAAAATAACACCAGCAATAGATCCAATAAATTGGCTCATAAAGGTTACCCCACCTAAACCACCGAAGCTT
The DNA here is from genome assembly GCF_037546705.1 of Vibrio sp. 2-Bac 85. Taxonomy (NCBI): domain Bacteria; kingdom Pseudomonadati; phylum Pseudomonadota; class Gammaproteobacteria; order Vibrionales; family Vibrionaceae; genus Vibrio; species Vibrio sp. 2-Bac 85. The sequence goes on from NZ_JALAAB010000020.1 coordinate 99,719, forward strand.
TCAAGGCCAAATATCCCCGCAGCGATACCACCCCATAACCCGCAAATACCATGTAAAGGCCATACACCTAAGACATCATCAAAACTTGAAAATTTACTTTGCACATAAGTAAATAGCCATACAAACAAACCACCAGCGACTAATCCCGTCATTAAAGCACCAATAGGATGCATTAAATCCGAACCTGCACAAACTGCGACTAAGCCAGCTAAGGGGCCATTGTGAATGAAACCTGGGTCCTTTTTACCAATTACCAATGAGCTAATAATACCGCCGACCATTGCCATTAAAGAGTTCATTGCAACTAAACCGCTAATACCTTCAATTGCCTGAGCTGACATAACATTAAAACCGAACCAACCAATAGATAATATCCAAGCACCTAATGCCAACAATGGAATGTTAGATGGCGCAAAAGCCACTACTTTGCCATTACGGTAACGACCATTACGGCTACCTAAAACAATAATGGCAGCAAAAGCAATCCATCCTCCAACAGCATGCACAACAATCGAACCAGCAAAATCATGGAAAGCTGCACCAAAATTAGCTGCTAACCAATCTTGAAAACCGTAATTACCGTTCCACATCAAACCTTCAAAGAAAGGATAAACAAGACCTACACAAAGGGCTGCTGCAATTAACATTGGATTAAATTTGGCTCGTTCTGCAACACCACCCGAAATAATAGCCGGTATAGCTGCCGCAAAAGTCATTAGAAAGAAAAATTTAACGAGTTCATAACCATTGTTTTCAGCTAAAACAGCAGCGCCATCAAAAAATGTCACCCCATAAGCGAGCCAATAACCAAAAAAGAAATAGACTAGCGCAGACACGCCAAAGTCAGACATGATTTTAACCAAGGCATTAACTTGGTTTTTATGGCGCACGGTGCCTACTTCTAAAAAAGCAAACCCCGCATGCATGGCAAATACCATGATTGCGCCTAATAATATGAATAATGTATCTGCACTACTAATTAATGCAGTAACATGGTTTTGTACTGACTCCATAAAATCCCTCTCTAAAGTCCTTAAAAAAATTCAACAGAACCTTAACCGATCAGCCAGCTAGTTAACATATTTTTATGGCTATATTCGCTCATTTTTTAACCACAAATCAATATTAGTGATAAAAATAGAATAAAAAAACAGCTAAATAACGAACTTTATAAAAATAAGACATTTACTTCGCTTAAATTTATATTAAATAAATAATATCAACTCATAGAATTTAGACTATTCATGCTAAATATTAGTGTTTATTAGCTTAGAAATTTTATCAATAGTGCTTAGCAGTCAATACTGAGCGTAATGCCATTAAATCACCAATAAAATTGCAATTATTGCAGTGCAATTTTAAAGGCATCAACATGCAGCCAGATTAAATTGAGGGATGAAAAAATTAAGTATTTCCGCACCAAATAACAGCGCTCACATTTTGTTATCCACGGAGTTAAAAATGAGCTGTAAATTTCTCACTAAAAAACCTAAATACGAGTCTTTATAGAGCGAGCACTGAGATAAAGAAGGGCTAACTTTTTAAGTCGCCAAGTATGACTGCCTGAGGTTTATTACATTTGAAGCTCACCAAATATAGCCTATATGGCTGGACTTCAAACAATACAACTATAGCTTTTTTAAAGTTACTCCTTCTTACTGGATTTGAACCAACGGCACACGCTATGATTTATAAACAGGACAGTCCTTTGCTCTACCAACTAAGCTAAAGAAGAATTAACTTTTTAAGTCACCAAGTTTAACAGCTTGTAGACTTGTTAAACTCGAAAGCTTAACTAAATATGGATCCTCTTGCTGGGCTTGAACCAGCGACAGACGCTATCCCTTATAAACAGGACCGTCCGTTGCTCTGCCAACTGAGCTAAAGAGGAATTCCTTATTTTGCTAATGTATAAGTAGATCATAAATTTTAGGTAAAAAAAGCCCGAACAATGTGTTCAGGCTTTTTGATGTTGCTCCTCTTGCTGGGCTTGAACCAGCGACACACGCTATGCTTTATAAACAGGACAGTCCGTTACTCTGCCAACAGAGCTAAAGAGGAATTCCTTATTTTGCTAATGTATAAGTAGATCATAAATTTTAGGTAAAAAAAAGCCCGAACAATGTGTTGAACTGACCCCCAATAGTTGGACAACCAATTACTGAGGGTCAGTTCATGTTCAGGCTTTTTGATATTGCTCCTCTTGCTGGGCTTGAACCAGCGACACACGCTATCCCTTATAAACAGGACAGTCCGTTGCTCTGCCAACTGAGCTAAAGAGGAACTCCTTATTTTGCTAATGTATAAGTAGATCATAAATTTTAGGTAAAAAAAAGCCCGAACAATGTGTTGAACTGACCCCAATAGTTGGACAACCAATTACTGAGGGTCAGTTCATGTTCAGGCTTTTTAATGTGGCTCCTCTTGCTGGGCTTGAACCAGCGACACACGCTATGCTTTATAAACAGGACAGTCCGTTACTCTGCCAACTGAGCTAAAGAGGAATTCCTTATTTTGCTAATGTATAAGTAGATCATAAATTTTAGGTAAAAAAAAGCCCGAACAATGTGTTGAACTGAGCCCCAATAGTTGGACAACCAATTACTGAGGGTCAGTTCATGTTCAGGCTTTTTGATGTCGCTCCTCTTGCTGGGCTTGAACCAGCGACACAAGCTATTAATTTTAGCCCAAAAAAAGCCTGAACAATAATGTTCAGGCTTTTTAATGTGGCTCCTCTTGCTGGGCTTGAACCAGCGACACACGGATTAACAGTCCGTTGCTCTACCAACTGAGCTAAAGAGGAATTGTAATTTTCTCACTGTAAAATATAAATACGTATTAACAGTGTCTCTGTAGCTCTACTAACC
>NZ_JALAAB010000021.1:0-86096 GCF_037546705.1 Vibrio sp. 2-Bac 85
CAGCAAGCTGAGCTGTTAGCACGCGAACAAGCGGAACTTGAAGCGAAAGAGATCGCTGCTGAAGAAGCAAAACGTCAAGCTGAACTAATAGAAAGAGAGCGAGCTGAAAAAGAGCAAGCCGAGCTATTAGCACGCAAACAGGCTGAACTTGAAGCACAGGAGATCGCCGCTGCTGAAGAAGCAAAACGTCAAGCTGAACTAGTAGAAAAAGAACTAGCAGAAAAACAACAAGCAGAGCTAGTAGAAAAAGAACTAGCCGAAAAAGAGCAAGCTGAGCTAATAGAAAAAGAGTTAGCAGTCAAACGCGCAGAGCTGTTAGCACGTAAGCAAGCTGAACTTGAAGTAAGAGAAAAAGCGGCAGCAGAAGAAGCACAACGTCAGTTAGAAATAGTAGCTCAACAAGAGGCAGCTGCTAAAGCAAGATTGGCATATCAAGAAGCACAAAAAAATGCTGAATTAGCACGTCAACAGGTAGAAAGTGAGGCAAATGAAGAAGCAACACAAGAAGCTGAGATAGAGGCAAAGTTAGTTGCTGAAAAAGAAGTTGAAGCAGAGAAACAAAAAAATACATTAGGTTTTTTTGCTCGTTTTGCTGCTGGCTTAAAGAAAACTCGGCTTAATATTGGTAGTGGTTTATTATCGTTATTTAAAGGCAAAAAAATTGATGATGAGCTATTTGAAGAACTAGAAGAGCAACTTATTGTCGCGGATATCGGTGTTGAGACGACATTGCGTATCATTGATAATTTAACGGAGCATGCAGACCGTAAACAGTTAAAAGATGCAGAAGTTCTTTATGAGTTATTGAAAAAAGACTTATCAGATATACTGCATGAAGTTGAAAAGCCATTAGTGATTGATGAAACTAAAAAACCTTATGTTATTTTAATGGTTGGAGTAAATGGTGTTGGTAAAACAACCACTATCGGTAAATTAGCCAAAAAATTCCAACAGGAAGGTAAATCAGTGATGCTTGCTGCCGGTGATACGTTCCGTGCCGCTGCTGTTGAGCAGTTGCAAGTTTGGGGAGATCGTAACGACATTCCTGTGATTGCTCAGCAAACGGGGGCAGATAGTGCATCGGTTTTATTTGATGCGATGGATGCAGCGCAAGCTCGCGGTATCGATGTGTTAATTGCAGATACAGCTGGCCGTTTACAAAATAAAGATCACTTGATGGACGAGTTGGCAAAAGTAGTACGAATCATGCGTAAAAAAGATCCAACGGCTCCTCATGAAATCATGTTAACAATTGATGCGGGTACTGGTCAGAATGCGATTAGCCAAGTTAAATTATTTAACCAAGCCGTAGGATTGACAGGCGTGACCTTTACTAAGCTTGATGGTACGGCAAAAGGGGGGATTATTTTCTCTATTGCGGACCAATTTAAACTGCCTATCCGTTATATCGGAGTGGGAGAGGGCATTGATGATTTAAGGGAGTTTAACGCCAAAGAGTTTATCGATGCTCTTTTCTCTAAAGAAGATGAGTCATAAGGTAAAATAGATAATGATATTATTCGAAGAAGTCAGCAAAATTTATGCCGATGAGCAAATCGCTTTAAATAAAGTAGACTTTCATTTAAAACAAGGCGAAATGGCTTTTATTACCGGCCACTCTGGTTCTGGTAAAAGTACTTTATTAAAGCTGGTGAGCCTGATGGAGCGCCCTACTACGGGGCGTATTGTTTTAAATGGCAATGATATCAGTCATATTAAAGGCAATGATATTCCCTATTTACGTCGTCATATTGGTATGATCTTTCAAGATCATCGTTTATTGATGAATCGTACCGTACTTGAAAATGTTGGCTTGCCTTTATTAATTGAAGGTTACAGCCGTTATGAAATTAAACGGCGTAGTTTAGCGGCTTTAGATAAAGTGGGATTAACGGGGAAAGAAAGCAGTTTTCCCATCAACTTATCAGGTGGCGAGCAACAACGAGTAGGTATAGCGCGAGCAATTATTAATCAACCTCCTTTATTATTAGCAGATGAACCCACTGGTAACTTAGATCCTAAATTATCATTAGAAATTTTAACCTTGTTTGAATCTTTAAATCAATTTGGTATGTCCGTGTTGATTGCCACACATGATTTAGGGCTAATTGCTAAGATGCGTTACCGTACACTGACATTGCGTGATGGTGATATGATCAATGACGGCTTATTAAGGGAACGTAATGAGTAACAAGATGGGCGCAAAAAGAAAGCTATCTGGCTCTCCTAAAATTAATAAAGTGTCTTTTATTGGTCGTGTTAAAGCAACGCTCGTACAGCATGTACATCAGGTTATCCATAGTTTTTTTGAATTATGGAAAACGCCGTTTGCAACCTTGATGACAATTCTAGTATTAGGTGTCGCATTATCTTTACCCACTGTCTTCCATGTAGTTTATAAAAATGTAGAGCGCGTTAGCGGACAATGGGACAGCGCCTCAGAGGTAAGCCTTTTTTTAAAAAAGAATATTTCTGAAGAACGGGTACAAGTACTGATTAATAAGTTAGGTTTGTATGAAGATATTGAAGCCGTTACTTATATTTCGCGTCATCAAGCATTGTTAGAGTTTAAAGAGATGTCTGGTTTTTCAAAGGCATTAAGTTATTTAGATGAAAATCCATTGCCTGCAGTGCTGGTGGTTGTACCTGTTAAATCGGCGATGAATGCCGCAGGCAGTAAATTACTAGTGGCTAAACTTGAACGAGAGCAAGATATTGACTTGGTAAGTGTTGATATTGATTGGATAGAAAAGTTACAGGCTATTTTCTATCTTGTGGTTGATATGGTCATTGGTATTGCAACATTATTATTATTATCTGTGTTATTAATTGTTAGTAATACGATCCGGCTTAACATACTTAATCAACGTGATGAAATAGAAGTACTAAAATTAGTCGGAGCAACCAACAGTTTTATCCAATTACCTTATATTTATATCGGAGCTTGGTATGGATTTTTGGGTGGGGTGATTGCTTGGTTCTTTTCTTGGATACTGGTTATCTGGTTGGAATCTGGGGTGATGAATTTAACCGGCCTTTATCAGGCTCAATTTCAAATAATATCATTGAATTTTGATGAATCTATTACACTACTTATTGTTGGTGCTCTATTAGGTTTTATTGCTTCATTTATATCTGTAAAACAATACCTTGTGAAGATTGAACCGAAGTAATTTTAATCACTATAATTGCTGCTTTTAGACGCTTATGGAATAACTTAATACCAATTTTTTATAAAAATAAATCAAAAACAACTGCTTGATCTCTTTTGTTTTGCCTGTAATATGTGATCTACTTCACGGGTTTGCTAAGGGAATTTGATTTCAGGTGTTTTATGAAAAAAAATGTTGATATTCAGTTGTTACCCATTTCGTCACCTACATGCCAAGTGCTCATTCAAGAACAAATGGCCTTCCATAAAGGCATGACGCTGATTGATTTGATTGCTAATTGTAAAGAAATTCTTGTTATTCGTATTGATGGACGGTTGGTTGCTTACGGAACTTTTGATCTATTTGATGGTCAGATTATGCGTATCAATTCATTACATTTTCGAGATGTTTTTCAACATCATAGTATCGGACAATATTGGTTATCCCGTTATGTAAAACGCAAGTTAGATAAAAGATGTTACTTCAATTTTTTGATAGCCAGTTAGGGTTATTAGGTAAGTAAAATATTTTATTTTCAATTTGCTACTGTATAATATAGAGTGTTTGATTAGTATCGAAACACTTATTATTAAAACTTCAAGTATTAAGGTAAAACATGAGTGAAACAATAAATTCAATGAGTCTAGTTCCTCAAGGAAGTATTGGAGCCTATGTTCAATCTGTAAACTCATTTGCTAAGCTAAGCGCTGAAGAAGAGCAAGAGTTAGCAGAGCGTCTATATTACAAAGGTGATTTAGAAGCCGCTAAAAAATTAGTCATGTCGCATCTTCGATTTGTTGCTTACATTGCTAAAAGTTATGCAGGTTACGGCTTAGCGCAAGCGGATCTAATTCAAGAAGGTAATGTAGGACTAATGAAAGCGGTTAAACGCTTTGACCCAACTGTGGGTGTGCGTCTTGTTTCTTTTGCTGTGCATTGGATTAAAGCAGAGATTCATGAGTACGTGATCCGTAATTGGCGTGTTGTAAAAATTGCAACGACAAAAGCACAACGAAAATTATTCTTTAATTTACGTAAATCTAAAAAACGTTTAGGTTGGTTCAAAAAAGAAGAAGTAGAAGCGGTTGCTGAAGAGTTAAATGTAAGTACTAAAGATGTACTTGAAATGGAGTCTCGTTTAAATGCTCAAGATCAATCTTTTGATTTAAGTGTTAATGACGATGATGACAATACCTTTGCACCGATGCACTATCTTGAAGATAAAAGTGCAAGCGTTGAAACTCAAATTGAGCAAGAAAATACTGAGTCTCATACAAAGAATAAATTGTATTCAGCGTTATCAACGTTAGATGCACGTAGCCAAGATATTTTAAATTCTCGTTGGTTGAGTGAGCCAAAAGCCACTTTACACGATTTAGCTGCACGTTATGATATTTCTGCGGAGCGTGTTCGTCAGTTAGAAGCGAATGCCCTTAAGAAATTAAAAACTAACATGGACTTCTAAATAGTTAGAATATTATCAGGTGAGCTCAGGCTCACCTTTTTATTTACCCTCTCTAAGATCAACTCGGTATTCTATGCTTACTATCGCGACACTTGGCCCTAAAGATACATTCTCAGATCTCGCTACTAAGCAGTATATTCAGGCTATTCAAGATAAAGATCCCGTCCCCAATACTGATATTAAATATTACTCTACGCTATCACAAACCTTTCAAGCCGTTGGCAAAGACTGTCAATTAGGTGTTTTACCCATTGAAAACTTATCCGAAGGTTATGTACAGGTAGTTTTAGACCAATTATTGGATACTAAGCTGTTTGTTATCTCTGAACTGCTATTGCCGATTCAATTCTCATTTGTTGGATTCTGTGAGCAATTCTCTGATCTACGTGATTTGTATGTGCAGTTTGTTGCTCATGGGCAATGCTCTGAATTCATCAATGGATTGGAAGGTGTTAGAATACACAACACGCAAAGCAATATTGAATCCTTGGTGTTAGCGCAACAAAAAGGTAAATCGGCTGGTGCAATTATTCCGCAACATGCTTTATCACAAGCGACTGAAGCAAGCATAGTTGATAATGACGTAACCAACTATGCTAATAATCAAACACGTTTTTTAGTACTTTCTGAAACACCTCAAGCACGGATTCAGGATAAAGAATATAAAACCACTTTGGTTGTTAATAATAAACAAGATTGTCCGGGTGTTTTAGGTAGTATTGTCAGTGCTTTTGCAATGCAAAAAGTAAATTTAACCTCTATCATGTCTCGTCCTACTCGTTCACAAATAGGTAATTATCACTTTTTTATTGATATAGATGGACATCAAGAAGATCAACATATCGCTTCTGCGTTAGCTGAGATACAAGCTCAATATGCAGTAACAGTGATTGGCTCTTATATTAAAGCCGTCAATTAAAACTATTTAAATCGTTTTCACTGCACTAAGTTATTATTCACTTTATCGATTATTAGATCGTTACATCCTTGCAAAAATAATAAAGATATGAAAAATGACGCTAGGAATAGGTTGATGATCACTGATTATTAAGAATAAATTTTACACTAGGTTTTAAATTGGTTATTGTTTGAACGATCGTTTTTAAATGTAATAATTTATTAATAATGAGAGTGTGAATATGACTAATAAAGCTAATATAACAAATAAAGCTAATATAACTAAAGCACCAGAAAACCAGCCTAGCATGCAGATCCCCCAAGAAGCCTTTGACTGGTATGATGAATATGCTCATGGAGATATAGATAGACGTACATTTTTAAGACGACTAGCTGGTATTGCAGGAGCCGGTATTACCTTAGCAACACTTTCAACGGCATTAACGCCTAATTATGCGCTCGCTGAACAAATTTCATTTAATGATGATGATATCACTGCAACCTACCAAACATTCCCATCACCGAAAGGGCACGGTGAAGGCAGAGGCTATTTTGTTACACCAAAAGTTGTAGACGGTAAATTACCTGTGGTGTTGGTTATTCATGAAAATCGCGGCTTAAATCCTTACATAAAAGATGTTGCTCGTCGTTTGGCAAAAGCAGGGTTTATTGCTTTTGCCCCTGATGTCTTACATTCACTTGGTGGCTACCCAGGTAATGATGACCAAGGTAAAAAGATGCAAAGTTCGTTAGATAAAAATAAAATTGAAGAAGACTTTATTGCAGCAGCTAATTATTTAAAAACACATCCACAGAGTAATGGAAAACTAGGTGCAGTAGGTTTTTGTTTTGGTGGCTATATTGTCAATATGCTGGCAGCAACTATCCCTGAAACGCTGGATGCGGGTGTGCCGTTCTACGGAACCCCTGCTAAAGCAGAATTAAGAAAAAATATTAAAGCACCTTTATTAATTCAATTAGCTGAACTTGATAAAAGGGTGAATGCGTATTGGCCAGAATATGAAGCGGACTTAAAAAAATATAATGTGGATTATGAAATGCATATGTATGAAAAAGCCAATCATGGTTTTCATAATGACTCAACAGCTCGCTACGTTCCAACCATGGCCGACCTTGCTTGGGATAGAAGTATCAACTTTTTTAATAAGCATCTAGCCTCGACTTGATTTTAGTTAGCTAATAAGCGCGTAAGTTAAGTGTAAAAATAAAGTAACTACTCAGGCCCCATTAAAACTGAGTGCTTTTTACCAAAATAAAAACGTAAATGCTCAGGGCTAAGCTATTTATGCTTAGTTCAAGGCGAAAAAGCGCAGTTTAGTGGTTTAAATGAGCATTTTTCAACGAAGAAATAGGCTTAAATAGCAACGGCTTGAGTAGTTACAAAATAAAAAGCTACATACTTAGGTATGTAGCTTTTTTGTATTTATCGACCCGTTTTTTTATTTTGTTTATATAAGCATATTTCAACAAGTAAATAGGCTCAGATAACAATCTTCTGAATAGTTACTGCTTTTTAACTAAAAATACACCCGCTTCGGTATGGTGTGTATAAGGGAACTGATCAAATAGAGAGAATTTTTTAATCTTATGTGTCTGAGTAAATACATCAAGATTCGCTTTTAACGTTTCAGGATTGCAGCTGATGTACATGATGTTGTCATATTTTTGTACCATTTCAACGGTATCATCATCAAGGCCAGCCCGTGGTGGATCAACGAAAATGGTATTACATTGATAACTAGATAAATCGACATTTTTTTCTTTTAAACGATTAAACTCTCGCTCGCCATTAATCGCTTGAGTAAATTCTTCAGCAGACATTCTAACAATTTTCACGTTATCAATATTATTTGCGGCAATATTATATTGTGCAGAATTAACCGATGGAGTAGAGACTTCTGTCGCTAATACTCGGTTGAAGTTCTTTGCCAATGCTAAAGAAAAATTACCATTACCACAGTACAGTTCTAATAAATCACCTTCACTATCTCGTGTACATTCGATAGCCCACTCAAGCATTTTAATCGAAACTTCTGTATTAGGTTGGGTAAAGCTATTTTCAACTTGTTGATATATTAATTGTTGCCCATCTACATTTAGTTTTTCTACTACATAGTCATGATCGACAATCAGTTTTTGTTTGCGTGCTCGACCAATAAAGTTAATCTTAAACTCTTTAGATAAGCGGGTTTTTAATGCTTTAATCGCCGTTAACCATTCATCATCTAAAACTTTATGGTAAAGAAAGCTCACCATAATTTCGCCACTCATGCTTGATAAAAAATTAGCTTGAAATAATTTATAGCGAAGAATGGGTGATACTTTTAATTCTTCTACTAGGCGTGGCATTAATCGATTAATTAATTCACTCGCAGGGGCAAATTGTTCTACACGTATACGCTGGCGCGTTTCTTGGTCGGTCATGTAAAAATACAGGTCCATATCTTCATGCCAAACTCGAAATTGGCTGCGCATGCGGTAATGTGTTTTTGGTGAATCGAAACATTCTAATTCAGGGAGTTCAAAGGTTGAAAAGAGAGCTGTAAATTGCTCTTTTTTAGCGTCTAATTGTGATTCATAATTATCCGGATCAACAAATTCTAAGCTCATAATAACCTCTGTTTTTTATATCTATCACTGACTATTTTTCAATAGCATTTAAATGGAGGGGCATTCTAAAACAGCGAGTAGCTGTTGGCTAGCTAAAACCGACCATCATTATTATCAGGTTAATGATCATTTTATTTCTTTATGCTTTGATTACAGGCTAAAATACTTTTTTTGCCAAGGAAGTAGAAAATGTCAGCCAAACGAGTACTTATATTTGATTCTGGAGTCGGTGGTTTATCTGTTTACGAACAGATAGTTAAATATAATCCTACTATCAAGTGTCAATATTTGTTTGATAATGCTTACTTCCCCTATGGTGAGCTGCCAAGAGAACAATTAATTCATCGGCTAACACAATTATTAACTGAATTTATGCAGTTGCACTCGGTTGATTTAATTGTCATCGCGTGTAACTCCGCGAGCACAGTCGCGCTTGATGCATTACGTCAGCACTTTACTATACCAATTGTTGGGGTTGTGCCGGCCATCAAGCCTGCTACTTTAATCACTGCTAATAATGTGATTGGATTATTAGCAACGCCGGGTACTATAGAGCGTGCTTATACCGATACGTTAATTAATGAGTTTGCCGCTGATAAAACGGTACTGCGTATTGGCTCTACTCAATTGGTTAAATTAGCTGAAGATAAGTTGATAGGGAAAGTACTTGATGTAGATAGTTTTAGAGCAATATTAGCACCTTGGTTAAAGAATGAAGATAACATGCCTGATACATTAGTATTAGGATGTACTCATTTCCCTCTACTCAAAGAAGAAATCAGTGCCTGTTTCGCTCGGCCGGTTCATTTAGTTGACTCTGGGCAAGCGATTGCGTTGCGTGTAAAGCAGTTATTAAATCCTCTATCAGTGGGCGAACATTTATTAGATGAACAGTTATTAAGTGAGCAATTATTAAACGATCCACTGTCAAGTTCTCAGCTATTAAACAATTACCCATTAAACAAGTACCCATTAAATCATCAGGCTTTTTATACCCGCCAGTTTGAAAGCAAAGCACATTTAACCGCTTTAACAATGAGTTTTAAAGAGCGGGGCTTTTTAGATATTAATTTTTGTGGGCTTTAGGTCACTTACAGTAATAAATCGATAAAGCCCGAGTCCACTCAGAGTTGGTTCTGAGTACATTTATGCTTCGGGCTTTTTACTGTTAAAACTCTGATTGCTTGTTAAATAACTGATTGCTTTTTAAAGTACTTTGAAAGTCCCGTTATCAAGCCCTTTAATGGTCCATTCGCCAATGGAGTAACGAATCAAACGTAATGTCGGAAAGCCTATATTAGCAGTCATTCGGCGTACTTGTCGGTTGCGCCCTTCAGAAATGGTAATGCTTAACCACGTAGTAGGAATGTTCGCTCGTTCGCGTATCGGAGGGTATCGCTCCCAAATATTAGGGTTGTCCATTATTTTTACTTTTGCAGGTAAGGTCATACCATCTTTTAATTTCACACCTTGACGTAATTTGTCTAAGTCAGCTTCCTTTGGCGCACCTTCAACTTGTACCCAATAGGTTTTTTCCGTCTTTTTACCTGGCTGCGTGATGTCCGCTTGCAATTGCCCGTCATTAGTTAGTACCAATAAACCTTCACTATCTCTATCTAAACGACCCGCAGCATAGATATTAGGGATCGTAATGTAGTCTTTTAAGGTTTCTCGAAAGCTGTCAGCGTTACCTTCATCGGTAAATTGGCTTAACACATCAAAAGGTTTGTTAAATAAAACGATTTTTTGCATTGCTTTAGGTAGTGCTTTTTTCGGAACAAAGGTTTTATGCGCTGCTTTTTTAACATTAAAATGCGAAGGTTTTTTGGTTTTTCGTGGACTGCTCTTTGCGTCTGCTTTAAATGTGCTATTGGTTTTTTTTATTGGAGGTTGGTTCATTTGTTGCCCTTAAAAGCAGTCAAAAAAAAACATTGTAGCAGAATAAAATATTAAGGCAGAGTTGCTTATGAAATGTTATGTTTATCAGTATCAAATAGCGCTATCTGACATTATTTAATTACTTGATGGTAACAAGCACAAGTTCACAAATAATGATCTTGATCTCGTTTTAATCGATGACTTAAGGGTCTGAAACTAGATAATTTTGTTTTTTCCGATATGATATGCGCGTAATTATTATGCGTAACAATTTGATAACATTTTTAACGCTAACAATTCACTTCATAAATTTTTGTTAAAGGAAATAAAATGACAGATAAATCAGCAAAGATCATCTATACACAAACAGATGAAGCACCTGCGCTTGCAACTCACTCTCTATTACCAATCGTTAATGCATTTACTAAAGCTGCAAACATCGTTGTAGAAACGCGTGACATCTCTCTAGCTGCTCGAATTATTGCTAACTTTTCTGATAAATTACCTCCTGCACAACAGCAAGCTGACGCCCTAGCCGAACTAGGCGACTTAGCGAAGACGCCCGAAGCAAATATCATAAAATTACCCAATGTAAGCGCATCAATTCCACAATTGCATGCCGCTATCAAAGAATTACAAGCACATGGCTTTGCGTTACCAAATTACCCTGAAGTAGCGACTACTGAAGAAGAAAAAGATGTACAAGCGCGTTACGCAAAAGTATTAGGTAGTGCAGTTAACCCTGTTTTACGTGAAGGTAACTCTGACCGTCGTGTTGCCGATGCGGTTAAACAATACGCACAAGACAACCCACATCGCATGGGTAAATGGTCTAAAGATTCTAAATCTCATGTTGCAGACATGGATGATGGTGATTTCTATAGCTCTGAGCAATCAGTTGTTTTAGGCCAAGATGATGATGTGAAAATAGAATTTACTAATGCTGCTGGTGAAAAAACGGTACTTAAAGCATCAACACCAGTATTAAAAGATGAATTAATTGACGCATCTCGTATGAGTGCAAAAGCATTACGTGCTTTCTATGAAAAAGAGATGACGGAAGCGAAAGAAAACAACATCATGCTTTCTTTACACCTTAAAGCAACCATGATGAAAGTATCTGACCCAATCATGTTTGGTCACGCTGTAACTGTTTACTTTAAAGATGTATTTGCTAAGCATGCAGACTTATTTAAAGAGTTAGGTGTTGATGAGCGTAATGGTCTAGGCGATGTTTACGCAAAAATTGCTAACTTACCTGCAGATCAAAAAGCGGCTATCGAAGCGGATATTGCTGCGGTATATGCAACTCGTCCAAGCCTAGCGATGGTTGATTCTGATAAAGGTATCACTAACTTACACGTGCCAAGTGATGTGATCATCGATGCTTCTATGCCAGCAATGGTCCGTTCTAGCGGTCAAATGTGGAATGTAGAAGGCAAGCTTGAAGATACTAAAGCATTGATTCCAGATCGTTGTTACTCAGGTATCTACGAAGAAACGATTAAATTCTGTCGTGAGAATGGTGCATTTGACCCAGCAACAATGGGTAATGTATCTAACGTAGGTCTAATGGCTCAAAAAGCTGAAGAATACGGATCACACGATAAAACATTCCAAATCAAAGAAGCAGGTACTGTTAACGTAATCGATTCTGCGGGCAACATATTAATGTCTCACGATGTTGAAGCGGGTGATATCTGGCGTATGTGTCAAGCTAAAGACATTCCAATCCGTGATTGGGTTCGTTTAGCTGTAAGTCGTGCACAAGCAACTGGCCAACCTGCAATCTTCTGGTTAGATGAAAATCGTGCACACGATAAAAACTTGATTGTTAAAGTAAATGAATACCTAAAAGACCATGATACAGCTGGCTTAGATATTCAAATATTAACACCTGTAGAAGCATGTAAATTCTCTTTACAACGTGTTAAAGAAGGCAAAAATACTATCTCTGTAACGGGTAACGTATTACGTGATTACCTTACAGATTTATTCCCAATTTTAGAGTTGGGTACGAGTGCTAAAATGCTTTCAATTGTTCCATTGCTTGCTGGTGGTGGTTTATTTGAAACAGGCGCGGGTGGTTCTGCACCTAAGCACGTTCAACAATTTGTTGAAGAGAACCATTTACGTTGGGATTCTTTAGGTGAGTTCTTAGCATTGGCTGTTTCAATCGAAGATATTGCAGCGAAAACAGGTAATGAAAAAGCAGTTATTTTAGCTGAAGCATTACACGCTGCTAACGGTAAATTCTTAAAAGAAGATAAATCTCCTTCTCGTAAAGTAAAAGAATTAGATAACCGTGGTAGCCACTTCTACTTAGCGATGTATTGGGCTGAAGCGTTAGCAACACAAACTAAAGATCTTGAGCTACAAGCACAATTTAAACCATTTGCTGACGTATTATTAAGCAATGAAGCTAAAATTGTACAAGAGCTTAACGATGCACAAGGTGTTGCAGTTGATTTAGGTGGTTATTTCGACACTGACCCAGCTAAAGTATCTGCAGCAATGCGTCCAAGTGCGACATTAAATACAGCGATTGAAAATATCTAATCGTTTTAAACAGTATTTTATGACCTTGTTGTTGAAGTTATAAAATTTAACATACTTTATAGTATGTCATTGGAAAGCCATTAAGTAATTTACTTAGTGGCTTTTTTTTAAGCTAATCTTTGTGACATACATATTTTAAGGCAAGTGATTTATTTAGCCGCAGGAGTATTAATTCTCGCTACGGAATAAATCTCAGTTTATGTTACAGTTAAGTGTTGATAATCAATTTAGATAAAAGGGTGCTAGATGCGTCTAACCTTGTTCAAGAAAATTCTCATTTCCATGTTATTCATTAGCTCTTTAATGGTCATAGGCATGGCATGGTTAATGAACTCTAGCTTCCAAACTGGACTGCGGAATTATCTTAATCACGGTGAAAAGGAAAAATTGCAACTTGTTGCTGAGCATATCGCGCCTTTTTACTCAACGTTAAATGGTTGGCAAGATTTGTCTCCAAAAGTTGTGGGGGATGTTATCGCACAAGTATTTGCTCGACCACGTCATGGAGATAATCAACCGCGACAAGCATCTGCAAGGAATGTTGAAAGTCTAATGAAACGTATTTTTATTTTAGATAAAGACTATCAACCTCTATTAAATCAACCTAAACCCAAAAGTAAAAAAGGCTTGATTAAAGTGGTGATTAGCTATCAAGGTAAGACGGTTGGTTGGGTGATCACTAAAAAACGAAATACTATTTCAGGTGCATTAGAAAGTAGTTTTTATCGCGAGCAGCAACATAACCTAATGTGGATTGTGTTGTGGGTAACCTTATTGTCATTCTCATTATCTTGGTTATTGGTACGACATTTTTTAACGCCACTAAAACGCCTTGAAAGCGCCGCTAATTCCTTACAACAAGGTGATTATTTAACGCAAATAGAAGTACAAGGTGAAGATGAGCTTGCTGCATTATCAACGAGATTTAATGAATTAAGTCAAAGTTTGTTACATCAAAAAAAGACCAGAGAACAGTGGTTAGCAGATATCTCACATGAACTACGTACGCCTATTTCAGTGTTAAAAAGTGAAATCGAAGCATTACAGGATGGTATTCGTCAACCTGAACCAAAGTATATTGACTCTTTACACCATCAGGTTCAGAACTTAAGTCAGCTAGTGAATGATTTATATCAATTATCATTATCCGATGCAGGATTACAATTTAACTTAACGGATTCGGTTGATGTTCAACAATTATTGGCCACCAGTTGCAATCAATATCAACTGCGGTGTCAAGAAAAACAGATACAGTTGCACAGTCATTTTGATCTTAAAAAGCCGGTTTATATTAAAGGTGATCAAAAGTCATTAACGCAACTATTCTCTAATTTATTAGAAAACAGTCTACGCTACACGGATTCGCCTGGCGTATTACAAGTACATATTAAAACAAATAAAAAACAGCTTTCTATTTGTATTGAAGATAGTGCACCTAGTGTCCCTGATGCCGCTTTACCTAAGTTATTTGAACGATTATATCGGGTTGATGAATCACGTAGTCGTTTAAGTGGGGGGGCAGGTTTAGGGTTATCGATTTGTGAAACCATTGTACAAGCACATCAAGGCAGTATGGTTGCGACCCATTCCGCTTTAGGCGGATTAGCCATCACTATTAGTTTGCCAATAATTAGGAAATAGATAATGCCACAGCATATTTTAATCGTGGAAGATGAACATTCATTAGCACAAGTACTTAGTGAGTACCTTAGTCAATCTGGTTTTATTACACACATTCTCAATGATGGTTTATCCGTTGTTAGTTGGGTAAAAGAAAACTCTGTTGATTTGATTATATTAGATTTAATGTTGCCGGGCCAAAATGGCTTAGATATCTACCGAGAGTTACGTACTTTCACTGACATACCCGTGGTGATGGCAACGGCAAGAGTGGATGAAATTGACCGTTTAGTAGGGCTTGAACTTGGAGCTGATGATTATATTTGTAAACCCTATAGTCCACGAGAAGTAGTGGTGCGAGTGAAAAATATTTTACGTCGCGCTACAGATGATGTCAAAACAGTAGATAAAGTCTTGAGTATCAACGAAAGCACCATGCAAGTGTTAGTTAAGGGTAAAGAAGTGAGTTTAACCCGTGCGGAGTTTCGTTTATTATCCCATTTTCACCAACATAAAGACCAAGTGTTCAGTCGCGAACAACTAATGTCTCAAATCTATTCTGACAATCGCATTGTTACCGATAGAACGATTGATAGCCATATTAAAAATCTACGTCGTAAAATCCAAAATGTTGATGCTGAGGTCGATTGCATTCAATCAATATATGGAGTGGGTTATAAGTTTGCCCTGTGATCATTAATTATATCTCTGAATTCCAAGTGAATTTAATAAATATCAAATTCATCTAACAACGAACGTTAGCTGTTACATTCTTTATTTACTGCTTACTGTTAAAAATATAATGTGGTTCAATGCTGAATTCGCCACATTTTTAAATAGTAAGCCTTCCTTTTTATACTATTCAAAGTCAGCAATTAATAAATAATTGTCCTTAAAAATAGCCTAAAACCCTTAACTCCTTTTTTTATCCATATTTCCTGCACAATGTTTACCTATAGTCTTTACATCAGCTCAGAAAGAGCTTTATTTGGTAAATTAGAATAGAGGTTAACATGAAAAAATTATTTATATTAAGCGGTGTTGCGTTAATGGTTTCTAGCGCTTTAACAATGGCAGCAGATGGTAAAAGTAAACGTGACTTTGAAAGCTTTGATGCGAATGCCGATGGTGTAATTACGTTAGCAGAAGCGGGTTCAAGAATGGCTAAGCATTTTGATCGTATTGATAGCGATGGTGATGGCAGTGTTAATAAAGCTGAGTTTGAAGCTATGAAAGCAATGCATAAGGGAAAAGGTCATAAAAAAGCTGCATTCGCTGATTTTGATAGTAATGGCGATGGCGATATTACGGCAGCAGAATTTGATGCAATGAAAAAAATGCATAAAGGAAATCGAAAATTAAACTTCGTTCAGGTAGACGCTAACAGTGACGGTGTTGTTACTAAAGATGAAGCTAAAGGTCGTTTATTGAAAGGCTTTGATAAAATAGATAGCGATGCAAATGGTTCAATCACAACCACTGAATTTGCTGCAATGGAAAATATGCATAAAGGCAAAGGGCATAAAAAAGGTAACGGTAATCATAAATTAGACTTTGCTCAAGTTGATACTAATAACGACGCTAAAATCACTAAAGATGAAGCTAAAGGTCGTTTATTGAAACATTTTGATAAAATAGATAGCGATGCAAATGGTTCAATCACAACCACTGAATTTACTGCAATGGAAAATATGCATAAAGGCAAAGGGCATAAAAAAGGTAACGGTAATCATAAATTAGACTTTGCTCAAGTTGATACTAATAACGACGCTAAAATCACTAAAGATGAAGCCAAAGGTGGTTTACTAAAATACTTTGATAAGATTGATGCAGATGCAGACGGTGCAATTACTAGCGCTGAATTTGATGCCATGAAAGCAATGCACAAAGGAAAAGGTAAAGGCCATAAACAACCTACCTTCGCTAAAGTCGATGCTAACAACGATGGTAAAATCACTAAAAATGAAGCCAAAGGTCGTTTATTGAAAGGCTTTGATAAAATTGATACGGATGCAGACGGTGCAATCACAAGTGCTGAATTTGAATTAGTGAAAAAGATGGGTAAAGGAAAGCGCGATCAAAAACTAACTTTTGCCATGGTTGATGCCAATAATGATGGCTCAATTGCTAAAAGCGAAGCGAAAGGACGTTTACTTAAACATTTTGATAGAATAGATGCTGATAATAATGGTCTGGTGTCAGAGCAAGAGTTTAATGCGATGGTTAAAGCTAAAAAAAGTCATAAACGTCCGACTTTTGAAATGTTAGATACTGATGGTAATGGAAAAGTTTCACAAGTTGAGTTCGACTCGTTTCATCAACAACATGCAAAAATGAATAAACAAGCTTAATAAATCGTAACTACTCAGCACCCATTAAAACTGAGTGCTTTTTACCAAAATAAAAACGTAAATGCTCAGGGCGAAGCTATTTATGCTTAGTTCAAGGCGAAAAAGCGCAGTTTAGTGGTTTAAATGAGCATTTTTCAACGAAGAAATAGGCTTAAATAGCGACGGCCTGAGTAGTTACAATAAATCTTTAATCTTTGTAATGTTATAAAATCCAAGTTTGCTGAGTATACTCAGCAAACTTTTTTTATGTACTTTATAAATTTTCGAACACCAGGTTGTCACAAGATAAATTAACGCAGAAATTCACGGTATTGAGTCGTTTTGCTTATCCCGAACTGAGGTTAAATACCTAACTCATCAAACAAATCAGAGTCTGAGGTCGATGTATTTTGAGCCGTTGCGTTTGCCTGCAATGTTTTATTGTTCTCTTCTTCAATTAGAGAGTCGGGATCAAATGCTTCTCGCTCTTCAAAATTAGGTAACTTAATAAACTCAGTTTTATCCATCGCTAATTCAAGATAAAAAATATTATTTTTTTCTGTTGTAAAACTCACTCGTCGAGCTTGTGGGCGATCTAGGTTTGTATCAATAGAGAGTACAACTTGCTTGTTGATAGTCAGCATTTTAGGTTGGTTTTGATTGATAGATGTATGTAATTCATGACCAATAACCCCCGTAAAATCACCAACGGCTTGATTCATTAATTCACCCATTACATCACTTACATCATCAGCAGTATGCGATGTGGCTAAGTCTTCTTCCGACAAACCCATATTGGTCATGTATGTGGTGTATAGCTCCATTGCAGCAGCGGCACTAAAATTCAAAATAACTAATCCAGAAAAACCACCGTCAAATAACACAAAACAGCCAATATCGGGCTTAAGACAGGTTTTATTGATTTTTTGAACCATAGATGAATAGTTAACCGTTCGCCCCGTTGCACTACTTAAAACAGACTTTACCGAATTACATAATACTAATAATACATCGTCTGTAGAGGTGGTTTTGCTTCTAGCCATATTCTTTTATCGCCTTTTAAAGTGCACATAATGAAGCGTTTAGAATAGGCTATTATTTAAATATAGGTAGTTTTATGGTGTGTTATTTAATGAAAATGATAGTAAGTCGCTGTTTTTTTATGTTTATTCCAGTACTAATTTTGTTTGATTTTAAAATGTTGAGATTATTATTGAATTCAAGAATTATATTAGTGAAGTCTGTTATTTAAATAATATGCCTAAGAAGTTAAGGTAACTATCTTTCGAATTAAGCGTTTAAGGTCCATTGCTGGCAAAAAATAATAAACTCTTTCAATATTGGGCTCTGATATTTTTCTTTATGCCATACCAAATATAAGTCTCGTGACATATCGATATTAATGGGCAGGGTTACTAAACGTTTATCTTGCAGGGCATGCCGAGCAGCAGTACTAGACATGCAAGATAATCCTAACCCTGCAGCGCAGCAGTTAATGATAGCCTCCGTAGAGCTTAATTCAAAGGTAATATCGAGGTTTGTTAAATACTGTCCAATGTGTGTAATAAAAAACTCGCGCGTACCTGAGCCTTGCTCTCGTAAAATCCAATGCTGGTGGTTTAAATCTTCTATCGTGACTTGTTCTTGATTCATTAGCGGGTGAGCAGGACTAGCGACTATCACCATCTCATCTTTTATCCATCGCTCGATATGCAATTGTTTATCAATCACTAAAGCTTCAACTAAGGCAATATCTAGCTCGTATTCTTTAAGTTTTTTGCCGATACAAGTGCTGTTATCAACGTATATGGATTGAGCTTGATGATGTTTAATATCCCTAAACTCAGCTAATAAATTGGGCAACAAATGGTTTCCGACGGTATTACTTGAGCCAATTCTTAGTTTTCCTTGGAAATTGTTTTTATCAAATAAACTAGTAATAGCTTTACTGCGTTCTATTTGTTCATCGGCTAATGGTAATAAAGCCTTGCCCATTTCATTGATTAATAATCGATTATTAGTGCGCTCAAAGAGTTTATGCCCTAACTGTTTTTCAAGTTCAGCTAAAGCCATGCTCACTGCTGGTTTACTCAGGAATAATTTCTCAGCCGCAGTGGTTAAGGTTTTTTCTTGAGTAATAGTTACAAATACATGCAATTGTTTGAGCGTTATATTCATCGTTAGCCATTGTTCTGATTTAATTAACAAGTTGAATAATATTGTAAGTTATTCTTAATTGAAATGCTGTGGTTGAGAAGTCATTAGTGACAAATTAAAGTATAAAAATAAAGATATTAACCACGAAGCGCTACGCTAAAGGAAGGGCACGAAGAAGTGCAAAAGAATGGATGAAAGTAAAAACATTTAGAATTCAGTGTATTAAAGTTAGTTGTTAGGCATAAGACTTTTGATTTAAAAAAACAGATTAACCACGAAGCGCTGCGCTACCGGCTACACGAAGAGCACTAAGAAAGAAAAACTGGGTTTAAGTGGAAAGTTTAGTGCTACCTACCTTCATATAAGGTTTTGACCTAACCTTCTTTTAACTTCGTGCCTTCGTGGTTAAGCGCTTTTGATTTACCTTTTTTAGCTTTGTGATTAATTGCTTTTATTTCAACAGGCTTATGGCGTAGCAGTTTGTATCTGTTTTAACAGCGCTGCTGCAGCAGCTTTAGGATCATCGGCATGGCAAATAGCAGAGACTAGCGCTACACCGTCAACACCCGTGCTAATGATTTGATCAAGATTACTGTGATTAATACCACCAATAGCCACGATCGGAAATTGAGAAACATTAATCGCTTTTTGTAAACCGGCAATACCCCATTGTTTAAGCGTATCGGTTTTTGTTGGTGTAGCAAATATTGCACTTAAACCAATGTAATTCAGTGGTAGTGTATTTGCATCCATTAATTGTTGTTCATTCTCTATCGATAAACCTAACAACTTATTTGGACCAATTAATGTTCTTGCCATTTGTGCTGGCATATCCGATTGACCTAAATGCACACCATCGGCATCTACCGCTAAAGCAACAACAACTCGATCATTAATAATTAGCGGAACGCCAGTGCCTTGAAGTATGGTTTTAACCACTTGAGCGCGAGTAATAAAAGATTGTATATCGTTACTTTTTTCGCGTACTTGCACCATGGAAACACCGCCAGCGACAGCTTCTTTGACTACATTAATTAAAGTATAAAGATCCTGTTGATCATCGGTGACTAGATATAAACGGTATGGATTCATGGTGCTTACCTGTATTGGATACAATAAAAAAATGGCTTATGTAAATAGCATTGTTAAATGTCAAAGCTAAGTTGACATGCTAAGCAGCAAAGCTAATCAATAGTACTAAATAGCAAAGGATATAAATGAGTAGAGTGAAAGCAATAAGGTCACTTTCACTTACTGATCCAGCAACGACTGTATTATTTATTAATAGTCATCTTTAAGTATGCCACAATCGCTTTATCATCTAATTGATATAGCACGTCTAATAAGTTCATTTGTAAACTTCCTGGTCCCGCGGATTGCTTAACTGCAACTTCCCCTGCGATGCCAAGTATGGCAGCAGCTGCTAAACCAGTATTTTCACCAATCGCTGCAAAAGCACCGGTTAATGCACTTAAACTACAACCCATTCCTGTGATGTTAGGCATCATTGCATCACCATTATGCAGTGATATTTCACTCTCCGCATTGATGATGTAATCGACTTCGCCAGAAATGACGACATTACATTGATAAGTTTCAACTAAGTAACGGGCTGCACCAACGGCTGCTTCACTGCTATCAAGTGAATCGACACCTTTGCCTTGTGCTTTTTCTCCTGCTAGAGCAATAATTTCAGAAGCATTAGCTCGAATAATTAACTGCTCTGCAAGTGCTGCTATTTGGCGTGATGTTTCAGTACGTAAAGTGCTTGCACCACAACCCACAGGGTCTAATACCACCACTTTATTATTGAGGTTCGCTTGTTCAACTGCAAAGATCATGCGCGGTATCCACTGGCTATCTAAGGTGCCAATGTTAATGACTAACGCACCACTAAATGACATCATTTCAGCCATTTCTTGGCGTGAATGCGCCATAATAGGTGAAGCGCCAATTGCTAACAATGCATTAGCTGTATTGTTCATCACCACATAGTTAGTGATGTTTACTACTAATGGTTTTTGTTCGCGCAATACTTGTAAGGCATTAGTGATCACTTGTCGCTTTTCCGTTGCTATTACTGACATATTTGCTCCTCTACTTCTGTTTTTATTTAGCACTGCGTCTATTTAAATAGCGGCGTTTAAACCTTGTTGCCAGAAGGCAACTTCCATTCTGGTTGCTGTTTTAAATACTTTTACCAAGTGTTGACCCCGTTTGCTGTTAATGTCTACTTCAGCAAGTAACTGGTCAAAATGCTGTGCACCATCTGCGACACTTTGTTGGAACTCTTCGCCGCTGTATAAATCAATCCAACTAGCAAACTCATTGCCAACTATTTTAGTGTTTTTGTCATTTGCTAATAAACGACCAATCACTGCATAACCAATAGAGCAGGGTGCTAATGCTGCGTATAAATCAACTAGGTCACCGGTCATGCCTGCATCTAACACGTAACGAGTGTAAGCGACGGTACCAAAATCTTCATCCTCTGCTTCTAAGTCTGCTTCAGTTAAGCCCCAATTTGCACAGTAAGTGACATGGTGACTAATCTCAGAATCTAGTAACGCATGTACACTAGGTAACGCCTTACGCATGTCTGCTAGTGTATTGGCTTTATAAATGGCTAATGCATAAGCACGCGCATATTGCTTTAAGAACAAAAAATCTTGCTTTAGGTAATGTAAAAAGCACGGTTGCGCTAAACAGCCGTTTCCTAATTGCATCACAAATGGATGCTGTGTGTAGGCATCCCAGTCAGACTGGCAAGCACTAATTAAATCTTGATGGTTCATGATTCTCTCGCTGTTTTTTAGTTGTCTATTTAAACTTGATATTAGTGTGCTAACTACTCGAATATTGGCATGTAATCTTTTGCTTTTGGCAGACTTTTAATCAGTTTGTTATCAAACATAAATTGCGCATAATCATCGTAACGTTTTAAATCAATAGCAGCAGGGCGTAAGGAGAAACGAGTCAACGTATCGCGCCATGCTCGTTTATTTAACTCATTATTTAACGTATCAGGTGCGTAACTAACAAACTCATTCCATGCTTGCTGTGGGTGGTTAACGATATAAATAGTGGCTTGCTCTATGGCTTTGTTAAAGGCTTTAATCATTTTCGCATCGTATTTATTTGCATTTGCAACAAATACCAATTCATCGTAAACCGGAACACCATGCTCTTCAGGGAAATAAGCTTTAGCTTTAAACCCTTCCAGTTCTAACTGGTTAGTTTCAAAGTTACGTAACCCGCCCCAAATGGCATCGACTTTGCCCGATGCTAAAGAAGCAGAGAGAGCCCAACCGACGTTAATGATCGCTACATCTTGATAATTAAGTTGTACTGATTCTAACATTTTGCCAATGATGGCTTCTTCACTACCTGAAATAGCAATGCCGACTTTTTTTCCTTTTAGGTCACTCAATGAATTTATTTTGCCATTATCTAAGACCATTAATGTATTTAACGGTGTTGCTATTAAGGTCGCTGAGCGTACTAAAGGTAATTTTTCAGATACATCAATGATCAAGTTAGGCTGATAAGTAATAGCCAAGTCAATATTACCCGCGGCAACTAATTTAGGTGGCATGCTTGGGTCTGCAGGTTCTTGAATATCGACAGACAAACCTTGCTGCTTAAAATAACCAAGCTGTTGTGCAATCACAATTGGGCCGTGGTTAGGGTTAACAAACCAATCTAGCATTAGCGTGACTTTTTTATCTTCAGCCTGTGCGGAGAATGATAATAATGCAGCCGTTAGAAACAAGGCGGTTAAAATGAAACTCTTTTTCATGTGTTTTATTTCCTTATAGTATTTTTGGTATTAATCGTTTTAGTTTTAGGCTTAGTTTAGGGTTATTAAAAATGGTGCATTTAGACTTCCCATGGGATAAGCTTTTTTAGTAACTTATCGGTGATAAAATATAAACTTACAGAGAGCGCAGATAGAATAAATAAGGCCGCAAACATTTCATCAATTAACATTCGCGCATTAGCTTGTAGCATCAAATAACCCAACCCTTCGCTTGAACCTACCCATTCACCGGCAACCGCACCAATCGGCGCAATAACCACCGCAACACGAATCCCAGACGCTAAAGTAGGTAAAGCAGCAGGCAATTGAATATGACGTAACATCTTCCATTTAGTCGCGCCCATGGTTTTCGCTAAATCAAGGTAACCAGTAGGTGTGTTTTTTAACCCGTCGTAGCAACAGGTGGTCACAGGGAAAAAGATGATCATCGCCGCCATCACTATTTTTGAGGAAATACCGTAACCTAACCAGATCATTAAAATAGGCGCAATCGCAAAAACAGGAATTGCTTGGCTGGTGATCAGGATCGGTAATAACCAACGTTTAATGGGTTTAAACAGTAACATTTGTAGTGCAAAACATAGGCCCATGGAAAGCCCTAGTAATAACCCTAAAAGTATCTCTTGTGTGGTTACCCAACTATGTTTTAACAGCACTTCATAACGTGTGATCAGGCGTTCAAATACCGCTAACGGCTCAGGTAAAATAAAAGATGGTAGATCAAAGATCACCACAATCGCTTGCCAAATCGCAATTATAATCATAAAAGTGAACAGGATACGTAATACTGGCGGTAATGTTTTATCACTGCTTTTAAACGATTTAGTTAAACCTGACATGGCAACAAAATTACGCATAATCTTGCTCCAAACGGTCAAGAATAGTCTGCTGTAGCTCAGCGCATTGTGCATCAAATTGTCTTGGTGCTGGGGTACTAGGTACATCTAATGATTCTGCAGATGCAGGTTGACCTTGCATAATATAAAGCTGGTTTGCTAAACGAATAGCTTCCTGTGGATCATGTGTAATTAATACTACGGTTTTATTTTTTAATAATTCATGGGCTAAGTTTTGCAAGCGGTAGCGTGTTACTGCATCTAATGCCGAGAAAGGTTCATCCATTAATACTACAGGCTTGTTTTGCATTAAGGTTCTCGCTAATGCAACACGCTGTCGCATTCCACCAGATAATTGCTGTGGTAGATAATGAGCTTGTTGCTCAAGGCCAACCTGCTGTAATAGTTGTTGTGCTTTATCACGTTGTGATGACTGTGGATTAGGTGTGAATTTATCGCTGAGCAGTACGTTATCTAATACCGATAACCAGGGCATTAATAAATCTTGCTGTGCCATATAGGCAATTTGACCTTGCAATGCAATATTGGTGCTGGTGGATAGCTGCCCAGACCATTGTATTTTATCGCTTAATAAGTTCGCCAAATAACGTAACAAAGAGCTTTTACCGCAGCCACTGCGGCCTAGAATACAAGTCCATTGCGCCGCTGGAATATGCATCGTCAGTGACGACAATACACACTGGTCACTGTCGTTATAACGCAAACTGGCATTGTGAATATCAATGCTGGGTGCATTTATCTCATTTGACATTGCTTGCTTTGGTACTGTTTGCTGTGACGATAGGTTATTTGTCATATTGAGCATCTATCGATTCAATGCATAAAAATGATCAACAGGGCCACGGCCTTGACCAATATTAAGTTGGTCAGCATGTTGTAATGCTTGCGTAATGTAATCTTTACCAAGCTGTACTGCTTTTGATAATTCATGGCCTTGAGCCAGATAAGAAGCAATCGCTGAAGATAAAGTACAACCTGTGCCGTGGTTATTTTTTGTGTTAATACGTTTTGCAGTTAGTTGCTGTACTGAGTCCGCTAAAACTAACAAATCATTACTGTTTTCATCTTGCTCTAAATGCCCGCCCTTTAATAATACGGCTTTAGCACCTAACTGACGTAAAGCATCAATCATTGCCTGCATTTCTTGTTCGCTGGTGGGAATGTGACTGTCAATTAACGCCGCGCCTTCAGGCAAGTTAGGGGTGATTAAATCAGCCATTGGCAGTAGTTCAGTTTTTAGAGTTTGAATGGCGACTTTTTCTAATAATAAATCACCGTTGGTGGTGACCATCACAGGGTCGATTACTAAAAAGGACGGTTTGTACTGTTTTAGTTTTTTAGCCACCACTTTGATGATCTCGCAGTCGGCTAACATGCCTACTTTAACCGCGACAATATTGAGGTCACTAAAAACAGCATCTAATTGCTTTTCAACATGTTCAAGGGGGATCGGGAAGATAGCAGACACACCAAGCGTATTTTGTGCGGTAATAGCAGTGATCGCAGAGCAAGCATAACTGCCGGTGGCTGAAATCGCTTTAATATCGGCTTGAATGCCAGCACCGCCACTGCTGTCAGAACCAGCAATAGTTAATACTATCGGTGTGCGAATTGGGTTACAAATAGTGTTAGGCGTAAGGTCAGACATAATGGCTCCGTTCACAACGCGATCGGAACTGATATCCACCAATACAAAGCAAAGGAATGCCACAGGAATGGTTTCTACATAGTTCCCTGCGTCAGTGTTAACTGTATCAGGTTCAACGGGTATCGACGTTTTATCAATTAATATTGATATCACATCGCTCTCAGCCAATGGCCCCCCGACTATAATCGCCACAAATCATAACAAGTTCTGTTAAAAGCGCAATCAAACATATTGCTAAAGGAGAGCTTGTTAAGTTAATTGTGGTTAATCGCCTATATTAAATAATTCATGTTAAACAACGACTGCGTATAAAACTGCATCACTTAAATTTATATTTCATTCTAAGATGTGATTACGCAA
The DNA here is from genome assembly GCF_037546705.1 of Vibrio sp. 2-Bac 85. Lineage (NCBI taxonomy): Bacteria > Pseudomonadati > Pseudomonadota > Gammaproteobacteria > Vibrionales > Vibrionaceae > Vibrio > Vibrio sp. 2-Bac 85. The sequence continues at coordinate 25,375 of NZ_JALAAB010000021.1, forward strand.
TCTCGACAATCCCAAGTGTTACTTGTTGATACGTTTTATTACCGCTTTATATCTCGCATAGTAAAAATTAATAGTCGCTAATAACTGAGTTTTGTTTCAAACAAATAATTTCATGATGAGTCGCAATGTTATCAACAAAACAACTAACTTTTATATAATAAAAGAGGTATGTTTGCCTTTGTGTATTAACTAATAAATTATGAGTAGATGACAACTCTTTTAGATAAAATAAAACCATCCCGTATTTCCACTAAATTATCTTTCTATGTTGCGGTGTTTATCATCGTTGCTTTTACGCCGCTTCAAATTTACAATTTTTTAATGCTTAAGGCTGAAATAAAAAACCAAATCAATAAAGAGCAATATACACAAGCTAAATATATTGCAAAAGACATTCAAAAAAAAATAGCAATGCGTACTAATTTTTTGGTTGCTTTAGCTGATAAAATCCCTCCTCAAAAAATACAATCAGAAGCCTTTATAACGGAAATATTTAAAAATAATATTGTTTTTACTGATTTTTTTCCACAGGGCTTTGCAGTTATAAGCCCAAATGGACAGGGCGCTATAGCTGAATATCCGGTTATTCCAGGTAGAAAAAACTTAGTAATGACTGATTACGAATGGTTGAGAAAGGCGAATAATAGCCAAGGCGTTATTATTAGTTCACCTTTTCGTTCTGAAGTTATGGGTGAAGTACTGGTTGTGATCGCAAAAGCGTTAAGAGATGAAAATGGACAGGTATTAGGCATATTAGAAGCACCAATCTTCTTGAACCGCCCCGGTTTTATGGCGTATATCTTTGATAAAGACTTTAGTGAACGTAGCGATATCTTAGTCATTTCAAGAGCGAATCAAATATTCTTAGCATCGAGCGATCCAAACCTTGTGTTAAAAGCAACTCCAAAAAAAGGGATGGATGCATTCCTTGACGAGGTAATGAGAGGCTTTAATGGATATGGCCATACAGTGACTTCAGTTGAAGGTGAAATGTTAGCAGCTACGGCTGATATTAACTCCCCGGATTGGTTTGTTATGGTAAGAACTCCTGTGGCCAAGGTTTATCAGATAATAAATGAAAGTTTACGGGCTGCCATTATTAATGGGATCATTGTTAGTTTTTCTGTATTTTTGGTGATTATGTTTTTTTTATTCTTCTTTTTTAATCCATTAAAAAAGGCTGCTGAATCGGTTAGGAAAATGGTATTGCAGAAAAAATCCCTGACACATATTAAAGGTTATAAAAAAGATGAAATAGGTGATTTGATTATTGGTTTTAATGCAGCTATCGATATGGTTAATGAGAGAAATGATAAACTTGAAAAATCGAATGCGGTATTAGAGTCGTTGTCACAAGTCGATGGGTTAACTGAGATATTTAATAGGAGATGGTTAGATAAAACGCTTAATTATTTGTGGTTGGTAAAAACCCGTAACCAACAACCGTTAACTTTATTACTCATTGATATAGATGAGTTTAAAAAATTTAATGACACTTACGGACATATAGCGGGTGATGATTGTTTAAAAAAAGTGGCCCAAACTATCCAAGAAACTATTAATAGACCTACTGATTTTTTGGCTCGTTATGGTGGTGAGGAGTTTGTTATATTGCTAGAAAGTGATATTAAAGAAGGCGCTTTAGTAGCAGAAAAGGTAAGGCTTGCTGTTAGTAATTTAAACATTTCCCATAGTGAGTCGTCATACAAGCATGTCACCATTAGTTTAGGTGTCGCATCAATGATCCCTCAATTAAATATTAAATCTGTGGAGCTAATTAAACAAGCAGATCTTGCCCTATACCAAAGCAAGGAACATGGTAGGAATCGCTGCGAGCGTTATAAAAGGAGGCCATAAATTAAGCAGTGATGTTCAAATGGAAATATACCCACAGAATTATTTAAAGGTTTATTGAAAGGATCGAATGTATTTGACCCTGCTCAGACATCATTCGTTACAAGGCTTATTTACTGGCTCAAGCAAAATTATACAGCACTGCTATTTACTCATTTCTACATTAAATTACTTCATAATAACCTGTTATTGATTTCATAACTCGTCTTCAACTAAGCGATACAAACTGTATTTTATAATTAAATGTAATTGCACTCTCAATCTCAATCTCACTCTCACTTTCACTTTCACATTCATTAATCAGAATTTAAGTTAGTTAAGAAGGCTTTACGCAAACTTAATCACCGGCTAAATAGGTTGGTAACTCATTATATTTATCTAATGTGAATAACCAAATATGACTTAAGGGGATAAAAAACAGGTGCTGTGAATGACAACTATCTAGGGATATATTGTCCATTTTTATATAAAAAAACTGTCTTAAGAGAAATTCTACAGATAAAAAACATTAGAGGGTACTTGATCTTTCTTGCTCAAAGCAGCGTACATAATCCTATACAAATTAGGAGCGATTATGGATACTTTGGCATTAGATCTGGCACGGTTTCAATTTGCATTTACTGTGTCTTTCCACATTATATTCCCATCATTTACTATCGGGCTTGCGTCCTATTTAGCTGTATTAGAAGGTCTATGGCTGAAGACCAACGATGACAAATACATTCAAATCTATAAGTATTGGTTAAAAATATTCTCTGTTACTTTTGGTATGGGTGTGGTTAGTGGGATCGTACTCAGTTATCAGTTTGGGACTAACTGGAGTGTATTCTCCGATAAAACTGGTCCCATCCTTGGGCCACTAATGGGATATGAAATTTTAACTGCATTTTTCCTAGAAGCAGGATTTCTTGGGGTGATGTTGTTTGGTATGAAAAAAGTGGGGAGGAAACTACATTTCTCAGCTACTTGTGTTGTTGCTTTTGGTACTTTTCTTTCGGCCTTTTGGATATTGTCGGTTAACAGTTGGATGCAAACACCTGCTGGATATTCGATCAATGAAGCAGGGCAATTTATTCCAGAAGATTGGTTAGCGATTATTTTTAATCCCTCATTTCCATACCGCCTGGTGCATATGTTATTGGCGTCTTATCTGACGACTGCCTTTGTGGTTGCAGCAGTAGCGGGATACCACCTAATTAAAGCAAATCACAATCCTCTAGCCAAAACTATGTTTTCAATGGCGTTGTGGATGATTGTGGTTGTAGCGCCATTGCAAATTATTGTTGGTGATTTTCATGGATTAAATACAATGCAACATCAACCTGCAAAAATAGCCGCGATGGAAGGACATTATGATTCTCACGATGGCGCTCCTCTGATCCTTTTCGGCATTCCTGATGATCAAGCAAAAGAGATGAAATACCAGGTAGCTATTCCTAAGTTAGGTAGCCTTATTTTAACGCATGAACTTAACGGCAGAGTGCAAGGCCTTGATGCTTTTCCTGAAGCTGATCATCCACCCGTTTCGATTGTTTTTTGGAGCTTTAGGGTAATGGTGGGTATCGGTTTTGGTATGTTGACGATTGGTCTTGTCAGTTTATGGCTTCGTAAAAAAGGTAAGCTTTATCAAACACCATTATTTCATAAAGTCTGTGTTTTATTCGGCCCCGCTGGTTTTGTTGCTTTAATCTCAGGTTGGATAACCACTGAAGTGGGCAGGCAACCATTTACCGTTTATGGATTATTAAGAACTGCTGACTCAGCGTCACCAATAGACGCAGTTGCAATAAGTTGGTCTTTAACCGCATTTGTTGTTGTTTATTTGTGCGTTTTTGGTGCAGGGTTCTTTTATATCATTCGTTTAATGCAAAAGTCGCCTACGCGTTATGAACAAGCATTAGAGGCTCGACTTCCTGATGGTGCTGAAGTGCCACCTGCTTCACATCCGAACAGATTACCTTAGGGGAAATATATGGATTACGCTTTAATTTGGTACGGGTTGATTGGTTTTGCCGTATTAATTTATGTTGTGCTAGATGGATTTGATTTGGGGATAGGCATTCTTTTTCCCAAAGCTTCCAATGAAGCAGAACGAGATTTAATGATGAATAGCATTGCACCTGTTTGGGATGGTAATGAAACTTGGCTAGTGCTGGGGGGAGGTGGGTTATTTGCTGTATTTCCACTTGCTTATTCGATTGTGATGCCTGCGCTTTATGCACCGTTAATTATTATGTTGCTGGGGTTGGTATTACGTGGTGTTTCATTTGAATATCGATTTAGAACTAAACGTGGAAAGTTTGTTTGGTCTATCGCATTCTTTGCAGGATCGATTGCAGCTGCTGCAACTCAAGGGATCATGCTAGGTGCCATGTTACAAGGTATCGAAGTCGATGGTAGAAGTTATGCGGGAGGTTGGTTTGATTGGTTCACACCGTTTACTCTATTCTGTGGTTTTGCAACTATTTGTGCCTACGCATTACTAGGTGCGTGTTGGTTAGTGATCAAGTTACCTCAGGAGTTAGCTGATAGATATTATGATGTGGCTAAGCATTGGGGAGTAGCTTTGGTACTTTGCATTGTTGTTGTTAGTGCTTGGTTGCCATTAACTCATGAAATTGTTTCCGAGCGATGGTTTAACTTACCCAATTCGATGCTTTATTTTATGGTGCCGATATTAGCTGTGGTATGTATTTGGCAATTATTTAAATCCTTAAACAATCATCAAGCAGTGCGGGCATACTTGTTTGGCATTGGTTTATTTATTGTTTCTGCATTAGGGTTTTCTGTTAGTACCTTCCCCTATATTGTGCCTTTTGCTGTTACTTATGCTGACGCTGCTGCACCAGATAGTAGCTTAAAGTTTTTGCTCACTGGAACGGTATTTTTATTACCCATGGTGATTGCGTACAGCGGTTATGCTTATTGGGTATTCAGAGGTAAATTAAAACACGACGAGGGGTACCATTAATGAAGCAATCACTAAAGCAATGGGGATGGATGGTTATAATTTGGTTCGGCAGTGTACTTGCCTTGAGCGTATTCGCCTATTTACTGCGTTTTATCCTTAAGTGATGAATTAAAAAATTTAAGTTTTTAGATGAGTGAAAGTAGTGAGTTATGGCACTATCACTACCAACATTCCTATCACCACTATCTACTTACTGAACTTATTCATCTCTATATTCTTTAGCGTTTGTTGTGCTTACTTGTGTGGTGAACGCTAAATCATCGTTACCAACCATCACCTATTACTGATTTTTACTATTTGAATAGCGAATAGCTATATAAAATAACCAAAAACCTTTCTTTAAAATAGTGGCTACCCTTAATCACCATTTACATCTACTTACCTATTCAACTATTTACCCAATCAACTATTTACTCATTGTGTTAAGTAATTGTTGAACAAAATTTAACTTCCTCATTCAATTTAATTGATATTGTTGTAACCATTAAAATTAGGTTGAGACTTAGTATGGTAAAAGTCTATTAAATTATTTTATCTTTTAGTTGGTTGTTGATGGGTTTTTATATATTATTTATTTAATATTCAGTAAGATAGGTTTTCTTGGCTTATTGCATCGGGGGCTGTGGCAACATCAGCGTATCGTTAATATTTTTGATAATAGGTGAAGCAAGCAATTGAAATTTTTTTAAATATAATATCAATCACGATGAGTAAATTTTCTCATTAGTATGAGAGCTCTTACAATATTGATAACTATATTACCTAATAATTGTTACCTAATAATTAACTTCAATAACTCAAAATGAACCACCTCAAAAGAGGTGCTTAATTTGTTTTGTTTCGTATATTATTATGTATATTATCTTTTCAACTCTATTGACTTGGATCTCGGCAATATTTTTATAATAGACTCCATTAAAAGGAAGCTAGACCTGTATGCCTATTAAATTAAAGCAGCGTACTTTAGAAGATAAAATTCTATTAGCCATTACTGCTGCTGCAACATTAGTCCTATTTCCTTTTCTTATCACAAGTCTTTTAGCGCACGATATCGCGCATATTGCTGTTGATATTGCAGCCGTTGGTGGTATTTTTTCTGTATTTCTCGGGGTGTGGTTTACCAGTAACATTAAGCTTTTTAGTGCTATATTCGCGGTTCTTGCACAAGTTACTATTTTAATTGGTATTTATGTAAAAGGGGCGGGGCTAATTTATTGGCTTTTCCCAATCATTATCGCCAGTTTTTATCTATTACCCATATTTGTTGCCAGTTTATTTAATCTACTTTTGATTACTATCGCTTGTTTGTTTACCTATGATCAATTTGATAGTTTTACATTGTCTCGTATTGTTGGAGCATTTTTTGTTACCAATTTATTTTCTATGATTTTTTCAATGTTTATGCAAAATAAAAATAAGCAGTTATTAGAAAAAGACAAAATAAGCCAACTTCGCAATAATATTCTTGAGCTGATTGCTGGTTCAAGTAAGTTATCTAAAGTATTGCCTGCAGTGATACATTCTATTGAAAATGAATTACCAGGCACTATCTGCAGTATTTTATTGCTTGATAAAACAGGTAAACATTTAACCGTTGGTGCCGCACCTAGTTTACCTGACTTTTATACAGGTTTTATAGATGGCTTAGTGATTGGTGATGGAGTCGGTTCCAGTGGAACAGCTGCCTTTACAGGTAAAAGAGTGATTGTTTCTGATGTTGCTACACACCCTTATTGGTTTGCTTGGAAAGCGTTAGCTAAAAAAGCAAATTTAGCGTCATGTTGGTCTGAGCCGATTATTGGTAATCAAGGAAATATACTCGGTACTTTTTCTCTTTATCATCGTAAAATATCGACACCCAAGAGCAATGATTTTTTACTTATCGAACAATTTGTGAACCTTGCTCGGATTGCGATAGAACGGGAAAATGCAGATAAAATAATTTGGCAGCAAGCTAATTTTGATAGCTTGACTCATTTATCTAATCGGAATTTATTACATGAACATTTAACTAATGCGCTCAATAACGCCGAACGTGATAAAAAGCAAATCGCTATTGCAATGCTAGATCTTGATAAGTTTAAAGATATTAATGATTCCTTAGGACATGGTGTTGGTGATGCTGTTTTGGTTGAGTGTTCAAAGCGTATTAAGGCTTGTATTAGAAAAAATGATATTGCGGCGCGTTTAGGTGGCGATGAATTTATTATTGTTTTTGTGGGTACAACAACGGCAGAAGATATAGATAAAATTGCGCAAAAACTATCAAATACACTGGCTAAACCTTACCTTATTCAGGAAAAAAATATTTTTTGTACCGCGAGCATTGGCCTCGCATTTTATCCTAATGACGCCTTGTCTATTGATGCCTTATTGAGAAATGCAGACCAAGCAATGTATCGAGCTAAAACTCAAGGTCGCAATAGTGTTCATTATTTTACTGACAATATGCGTACAGACTTTATGAAACGAATGGAGATCATTCAGGACCTACGCATTGCGGTAATGCAAAACCAGTTCTATATGGTGTATCAGCCCATTGTTAACTTGGAAAATAATCAAATCATTAAAGCAGAAGCCCTTATTCGTTGGCAGCATCCAGAGAAAGGTCTGATCTCTCCCTTAGATTTTATTCCTATTGCCGAGGAAATCGGGATTATTATAGAAATTAGTGAATGGATATTTGAGGAAGTATCAGAGCAAGCCAAGATTTGGCGAAATGAATACTGTAAGGATTTAACAATAAGCATTAATACTTCTCCAGTACAGTTTAAAAATGACGGTCAACAAATTAAATCTTGGGCAGAATCCCTAATTGCACGAAAAATACCTTGTGAAGCGATCGCTATAGAGATCACTGAAAACTTAGTGATGGAAAATCAAGCTGAAGTAGTTGACGTACTCGATACGATACGTGAGCACGGTATTGCTGTGTCCATTGACGATTTTGGTACGGGTTATTGTTCTTTTTCTTACCTTAAAAACTATGCCATTGATTATTTGAAAATTGATAAAAGCTTTGTGCAAAATATGTCAGCTGATAATAAAGATGTTGCATTATGCGAAGCTATTATAGTGATGGCAAAAAAACTGAATATTGAAGTAATAGCAGAAGGCATTGAAACAGAACAACAAAAGCAACTTTTGATAGACGCGGGTTGTCTGCTGGGACAAGGTTATTTATTAGCTAAACCTCTATCTCTGGAGGATTTTGAAAAGCTTCTGATCGAACAAAATAACGTTGTTTAACGTTTAATCGCCTTGATAAAACTTAGTTAATTTAGTTTAAAAGCGGTAGGTTTTATCTAGTTTAGATAGAGTATGAAGGTTTAGGGTCTAGAGAAGTAAGTTATAGGCAGTGCAATTTATAACTTGTTCAATTATAAAGTGTTCAATTATAAAGTGTTAGAGTGCATCTCTTTGATAACAGGCAACGAGTAGGCTGCCTGTTACTTTTTACTGCTATTATAACTATGAATATGATTAATTTTTTTATTGCTTAAACCAATCGACATAAAAAGTAGGTTTGACAGCATACTCATTACATAAATCTTCGATACTTTGATGGTTGCTAATACTCTTCGCATGAATCCCGCTAGTGATGAATAAGCTACTGATATTTGCTGCATTTGCACCCGCTATATCATGCTCTAAACTATCACCCACTGCGATCGCATTTTCCCAGCCTCCCACCAACTCTTTACACATTCTATAAATATCTTGCTGTGGTTTTCCGTGCCAGTGCACCGTTCCCCCCATCTTTTGGTAAGCACTCGCTATCGATCCTGGGCAAATTTTTAAGGTGCCATCGGGCTGCATAGCAACCAGATCTGGGTTACTCACCACTAATTCAAGGTTATGTTGATAAGCCCATTTTAAGTCATCTAAATAAGCCTCGAGGCTACCTCGATCAACCCCGCAACATAATATAAAAGAAGCTTCATCTCGTGTTGATTCAGTCAGACCACAATCTGCTAGTACACTATGGTTATTATCCCAAGAAAAATATAAAGCTTGGTTACCCAACTGTTTGAATTTACCTGAAGCAAAGTTATGGCGCATGTGATCACCAGAGGTGAGTACATCAAGATATAAATCACGGTTAATGCCTGACTCTTGTAAGCGGCTATAGGAGAACGTGCCAGTATTACCACTATTAGATAGAATAACGACTTTTTTGTTGTGTGCTTTTAAAAACTTTAATGCGGCAATAGCTTCTGGAAATGCATCTCCACCATTGTGCAGCACTCCCCATTGGTCAAGAATGAAGGTATCAAAACTATCAATTATATCTTTAAGGCCGTTAATTATTTTCACTAAATAGATTCCTTTTGTCGCGAGAGTAGTGGGGCCAATTTCAGCTCCTCTATTATACACACACTTCACAGTTGCTTGTAGAGGCTAACTTTTTGTATCTTCTTTGAATTTTCTATACCAATTGTTGATAATAAAAAAGATAAATATATTTTATGATTTTTATGGCACTTTCTCTAAATTGCTGAACAACGTTGTGCTTTTTTAAAGTTAAGGGCTTAAAATGAAGCTCTTTGGTGTTAGACATTTTCTGATGGGAGCAACCATTTAACGCAATTTATACCTTAAATTGATTTATTTTTACTGCTTAATATTTGAACATATATTTGATGGGATTAGCATTATAAATAGCATTTTGATTACTCATTGTATTGATTTTTCAATAAGTGATGGCGTCAGCCATCGCAGCCATCTTGTATTTTATGGGAAGAAACCTCATCAGTAACTAAAATGTGTTAAGGTAGTGCTACTGGTATACGAGTTAACAAGCATTTTAATCTTCCTTGACCAGTTCGAACGCTCCCCTAAGGCGTCTTCTCGAAACCTCGTGTTTGATCGGTGACCAGCTCACCCTCGGTTTTTTGTTTCTCACAACAAAGGCTGTCTTCACTACTGTACCATCGGTTAATTCAAATTTGGTGCATTTCACTGTGGAATTTCATTGCTGAATCGTTGTCGGTTCAACCTGTGCTATTCCCTGCTTTTAATCGTCGCTCGGGCTTCTTTCTCCTGACGGACGACACATCCCCTGTAAAAGGAATTTTTATGAGTTTTAGAGTTGCAATTTTAGGTGCTGGCCCCAGTGGTTTAGCACAATTACGTGCATTTGAAGCAGCCCGCGACGCCGGTGCTGATATCCCAGAGATTGTTTGTTATGAAAAACAAAGCGACTTGGGTGGCATGTGGAATTATACATGGCGCACAGGCTTGGATGCCTACGGTGAGCCAGTCCACGGCAGCATGTATCGTTATTTGTGGTCAAATGGCCCTAAAGAATGTTTAGAATTTGCGGATTATAGCTTCGAGGAGCATTTTGGTCGTCCTATCCCATCATATCCACCACGTGCAGTATTGCGTGATTACATCATGGGACGTATCGCTAAGAGTAATATGCGTCAATACATCCGCTTTAATACTGCGGTACATTGGGTGACACATGATGAAGCTAGCGATAAATTTTCAGTGACAGTAAGAGACCTCAAGAAAGACGAACTGAGTACGGAAGAATTTGATCATGTAATCGTTGCTACTGGGCACTTCTCAACGCCTAATACACCTTATTTTGAAGGTTTGGAACAGTTCCCAGGCCGTGTTTTACATGCGCATGACTTTCGTGACGCTTGTGAATTTAAAGGTAAAGATTTGTTATTGGTTGGTAGTAGCTACTCGGCAGAAGATATCGGTACACAGTGTCATAAATACGGCGCTAAATCAGTTACTTTCAGTTATCGTTCTAACCCTATGGGTTTTGACTGGCCAGCATCTTTTAGCGAAGTTCCTTTGCTCACGGGCGTAACCGGTAAAACAGCTCACTTCAAGGACGGAACTAGCAAAGAGGTTGACGCTATTATTCTGTGTACGGGATATCAGCATTATTTCCCGTTCCTACCTAATGAACTAACGCTGACGACACATAACAGAATGTATCCAGAAGGTTTGTATAAAGGGATTGTTTCTCTAGCAAATCCGAAGTTGATATTTCTGGGTATGCAAGATCAGTACTATACCTTCAATATGTTCGATGCTCAGGCTTGGTATGCGCGTGATGTAATGCTTGGTCGCATTAAATTACCTGAAAGTGATGTAATGACCGCTGATACTAAAGAGTGGGTCAGCCGTGAGCTTAAGCTTGCTAATCCTACTGACGATATCGACTTTCAGGCTGCTTACATTGAAGATCTAATTGCACCGACTGATTACCCAGATTTTGATGTATCTGCTGTTGCTGAAACATTCAAAGAATGGGAACACGATAAAGAAGCCGATATTCTTGGTTATCGTAATAAGAGTTATCGTTCTACATTGACCGGAACACTAGCGCCTGTTCACCATACACCGTGGATGGAAGCGATGGACGATTCTCTAGAGACCTTCCTTTTTGAAGAGAAAAAGCAGCTTGTAAAGGAAATTTCATGAACCCAAGCTTGAATGAAGCCCGATCTCGTTTCACTGCGAGCAGTATACGTTGGGGTTTTATGTGGGCTTTGTGGGCAGCTGTACTGTGGGGGGCTTGGTATGTGCCGGGTTCTGCAGTCTGGTTTGAAGCTCCTTATGTTGACCTCAGCTACGATACTAATGCTGAGTTTCTATTAGCTGCGGCGGTGTTAACTACCTTTAACGCGATTATGGTGTTGTTGTTCCTGTTTGTTTGGAATGCGGTATTGGGAAAATTAGGAGAGTATGTCCGTACCATTAAGCAGATGCGTCATATCTCCAAATGGTTCTTTATCGGGGCTATTTTTGGTGGTCCGATGGCTATTTTTGGTTCGTATCTGGCGATTGGTTATATCGGCGGGGCTTTTGCGGCCATTTCAGCACTGATGTATCCGATCATTGGTGCTAGCTTAGCTAGGCTCTGGTACAACGAGAAGATTACTCGTCGTGCGGCCGTGGGTATTTTCATCATTCTTGCTGGTGGTGTGACGGTATATGCTCCCGGTATTATTGCTGAAATTAATGGTACTGGCGACGCTGGATGGCTTGGTTATCTGGGTGGCGCAATGGCAGCGATAGGCTGGGGTGTTGAAGGTGCAATCGCAGGCCGTGGCTTAGATGTCGCTGATCCTGATGTAGGTATTACGGTGAGGTTTACGGCCGAAGTCCTTTATTGGGTTTTACTTATTTTACCTGGGATCTACTTCTTCACTGATCAACCCGTTGTAGAGCTAGTTATCGCTACATTTAACTGGGCGGCTATCGGTTGGCTGCTGTTGGCAGGTGTCACTTTTGCCTTCTGCTATGTCTCTTGGTATAAGTCGTTTCCATTGATAGGTGTCGGGCGTGGACAAGCAATTGCTGCATTGTATGGGCTTTTTGCCGTTATCTTTCTTGCTGCATTCACGCTTAAGTTTCCTGATTGGAATTTCTTGGCTGGTTTGTTTTTATTTGTTGGGGGCGGTTTTGTCATGTTTACGGAAAGTGACGATGTGCTGGAGGTCGTTCGTGCTGTATCGACAGAAGCGAAAGCTGATACTGGCAATACTAAGTCGATTAAATCGTAATAATTGGAGTACGTAATGAAAAGATTACATATGAAAGGGCGCATTCTACAATTGATTCATGAGCAGCTAGATATTGGTATTTGGGATTGGGAAGTGACTGACGCAGTGATGAAAGAATACGGTCTTAATGGTGCTTACTGGCGTGGTACTACACGCGTCACACTCGCTGATTTATTTTCCAGCGGTATCATTGAAAGTGTTGAAGAACAACTCGACGAACAAGCGTATTTTGGCGAAGGCCGAGTGTTATTTAAATTTAGACTTAACGACTTCGGTCGACAGCGTATGCGCGACACCGCATTAGCCTGAGAATGAGTACTAAGTTTATTTTTACTTTAAATAAGGAGATAGAATGTCTGATTTTTGGGGATTTCCGGGAGCTGATATACTTGCTGTTGCCGTTATTATTATACTTAGTGGCGTTGCTCTTTACCAGGCTCGCACCTTCGTAACTAAGCTTTAAACATACAGTGCTGGTTACCCTTTAAGGTTATCAGTACGAATTTTTAGCCGTTTTCCTGAGCTAACTTCATATAACCCGAGGTTAGCTCAGTCTTAACACTTAACTGCCCTTAGGTAGCTATTGCTACGATGATTTACCTGAACTATACCTTCATATTACCTTCATATTACCTTCATATATCCCCATTAAGTCCTCATATTTCCCATTAAGCAGAGTAATAGTATTTCAATAGGTTAAAGCTCAACCCTAAAATGCTAATAAATCGTTACTCTACACTTTTTTGTATTATCTACTCCTATCTATTGCACAGTCTTAGGCGCATACTGAATCGTTATGCATCAGCCTTACTGCTACTGTGTAACCTCAATCATTAGGTTAGCTCAAACTGACTCTAGTTTAGAGTCCATCTCCAAAAGGAAAGCATCATGAGTAAAGGCCAAGACAGTAAAAAAGCGACTAAAAAGAAACCCCTTTTAACAGCAAAAGAGAAGAAAGCGGCAAAAGCAGCTAAGAAACCCGTCAGTACTTCTTTAGTTCATTAAGCATTAAGTCGTCATCGTTTGTTCGGTGACTTTTTTGTTGTGTGTTTTTAAAAACTTTAATGCGGCAATAGCTTCTGAAAATGCACCTCCACCATTGTGCAGTAATCCCCATTGGTCAAGAATGAAGGTATCAAAACTATCAATTATATCTTTAAGCTCGTTAATCATATTCACTAGATAAGTTCTCCTCGTTGTAGAGTGCTGAAGTCTTTAGTTCTAAAGGAGGGCAGTACTCATGTTGTCATGTTCAAATAGGTAATATTCAACGATGTAACATTCAACGATGTAATATTCAGCTAGGTAATAGTTAACGTTATAGTGTTTAAATAATGGGGGCTTTGTATCTGTTACTTAAAAGGGATGCTGAGAAACGTCCCTTTATCTTATTTGCGATTAGTCATTCACTTGTTAGTCTTTTATCAAGTAGACGATGAAGTGGCATGTATCTTATGTCGTTGTTATCTAATTTTTGTAGTGGATACAATCTTGAGTTCAAGTAATAAGCGCAATGACATAAGCAAATTTATAAACACTATTACTGTTCATTTTTATCGGTTTTTACGCCTAATAGAGTATAAGCAGGACACGTTTTTACTAATGCTGTTGCTATCAATACAATTCCAATAGCTCCCCAGTAATTAACGCTGATAATACCCCATATAGCAAGTGCTAAACCTAATATCATTCTTATGGTGCGATCCGTATTGCCGATGTTTTTGTTCATGAGAATACCTCCAGTAGTTTGTTCTTGAGGTATTATTACGCTTCATAACCGGTGAGTATGTAACTATTGTCACATAGCTTTTACACTTATTTTAAATAGTTGTTTTAACAATGCTTTTCAAATAAAGCGGCAAATTTAATTGGGAAAAATACCTGAAGAAAAATCAGGATAAAAGCTGTTTACGTAAAACGATTTCACCTCGGTGTAATTCTATCAATTGTTTCTCTTCCAGCTTTTTAAGTAAGCGACTGATCACTTCTCTTGATGATGCGAGTTCTTGTGCAATTTCTTGGTGAGTTATTTTTAAGTGTGGTGCTTGGTTGTGTGCAGATAACCAATGTATCAATCGTGTTTGTAAGGAATCAAAGGCGAGTTCATCGACCTTTAAAATCAGGTCTGCCATGCGTTCGGTTAACATTTTAAAAATGAAAGCTTGCCATATAGGCTCTGCCGTTAACCAATGTTTTAATTGATTTTTGGAGATAACATAACCTTCTGAGTGAACTTGAGTGATTGCAATAGCGGGAAATGCTTTTTCATTGAATAGGCAAGATGTAGTTAATACACAGCTTTCACCAGCATGAACGTTGTAAAGTGTAATATGTCTGCCATCCTCTGCAATACGCATTACTTTCACTTTGCCTTTGGTTAATACCACAAGATTATCGCAATGATCACCTAAGCGACAGACGATTGTATTTTCTTTAATAGCTATCTTTTTGACGGATATTTGTTTGCTTAAAAAGTCGAGTATTGGTGATGTCAACGAAACGTCCTTACTACAAAGATAGGTTCTTTATTTATGTTATAACAATCATATTAATTAATGTAGGCAATTTTACTTGTTAAAGTGGCTTATTTCCTTGTTGCAATCTTCATAAATGTAACAAGCATTAAAGAATTTATAAATTAACTTCTTTAATGCTTGTTTACTGATCCAGAGTTCACGTAGTTAATCGTTTTAAATGCATCAAGGTAGACCTTATTTTAATGTAAATTTGAATCTCAGTTTGAATTAAAAAACCATTTTTATTCACAATCTTTAGTTCTATTATGCACTAACAACACAGCTAAATAGCTGATCAACTTTGCTGGTTAAAATGTATTATTTCCGCTTGTTTTTAATGCGTATACTTACCTCACATATTTAATAGAGTTATTAAAACTACTATTTTTCTGAACTAAATATGGCAGGAAAAAGGCAAAAAAATAGCTGAGACAGTTTTCTGTATCAGCTATTTTTATTAAGGCTTGAAGGTGACCAATAGATGGTCATAAACAAAGTTAGTTAAATAAACCTTTTAATGTTTTCTCTAAATCTTTTGCTTCTTCTTTTAAGTCACCCTTGGATATTTTTTTACCTGAAAGAATGTCTTTTGCTTTATCTTTGATGACTTGTTCTGCTTTATCTTTTACCGCTTTTTTAGTTGCGTCTATTTGCGCTTTTAATGCGCCTTCAGTATCTAAAGCAAAGGTTGGTTTTGCGAAAGTCCCTTTGATACGCAATGGTATAGAGATGCCATTTAGATCCACATAACTGGTACTTTCATCTGTTTTCGATAATGGTGTCACACCTAATTTATAGTCGATCGTTTGCTCAATAGTATTGGCAATGCCGGTACCATCTAAACGAATAACAGGAGATAACATGGTCAGTTTTTGATTATTAGCAATACCTTTTTCTACGGTAAAGTCACCTAATAATGAAGCAAAATCTGTTTTCTTAACCAGTTTATCCGGTGCAATTGTTTTACCTTGTATTTTTGCTTTTAAAACACGTATTTCGTGAGAAAGGTTAATCCCATATAACTCTCCATCGAGTATTTTAAAGTCACCTTTGGCAACTATACCTTGTTGAATTTTGCTTGCTGTTAAACCTTGCCCACTAGCGACTAAGTTCATACTTGCATTACCACTTAATAGATCTACCTTGGCTGCATCTTTCAATAGTTGTATTAATGTTATATTGCTAATACTGGTTGTGGCTTTGTATGTGTTTTTACCACCGCTTTCATCAACCCAAGCATCAATATTTAATGAACCATCATAGAGTTTTGCAGTTAACGGTTTAAGCGTTGCTCTGCCATCTTTTACGGTTAAGTTATTGGTGATTTTACCGATTTTTATATCTTGATAAAGTACGCCTGCAATACTTAAATCACCTTTAATATCCAAGGTTTTTAGACTGCTTAAGTCAGGCTCAACTTCTTTTTCTGTGGTTGGTGCTTTTTCACCTGTGTTGCCAGACTCTGTTGTTGTACTTGAAGCCAAATAGGGATTTAAGTCCCATACATTACCTTTCAAGTTATAACGGATAACAGGCACCGCTTGTTGGATGAAGCTTAATTCTCCGCCTAACTCTATATCATTAACTGTTGTTTGCAGCTTATTAAGGTTAAGTTTTTGCTTGGCAAGATCGTAGTTGATTTCACTGCTAATAGTACTATTGATTTTTTCTTTGCTGATGCTTGGGGCATTTAATTCACTGACCATTTTGAATTGATTAATAATGATTTTCTCAAAATCACTGACATTCATTTGTTTAAATGAAAGGTTCACATTGCCCTGTATTTGCTCACCTGTGATTTTATTTTTAAGTTCAAACTTATCTATCGTCGCTGTTTTTTTATTGATATCAGCTGCCAGATTTGTTTGTAAGTTAGTTTCTAACTTATTATTTTCTAGACTGCTGCCGGTTAAACTGCTGGTCATGATCAGTTTGCCCAGAGTGAGTTGGCTAAGGTCTTTAATATTAATATCACTACTGTTGATATAAATATCGCCTTCCAAGAATGACCCTGAAAATTGATTATTAATGGTGATAGCTTTGATATCTAATTGCTTGTTGCCAACTTGGTATTTTAAACCACTTTTAAATTTGGTATTTAAGGCGCTACCTGATAATGCGTCTGCAAGTACGTCACTTTCAATGGTTAAGTTAGTGAGTTCAACAACACTTAATGCGGCATCCACAAATAGATCTGTTTCTAATGATATATCTGCTTCAACTTGTGCATTTTTTAGGGTGCTGTTTAAGCTGAAATGAGCTGTTTGATCAAAAGCAAACTCGCTCAGTGTCATGCTATTAATGTCAACTTCCTGTATTTCACTTTTTTGGTGGTCGATCACCTTTAATTGCGCATTAGTGATATTCAAGCCAGACAGTACAAATTGCGACAGATCTAAGGGAGCTGATGATTCGCTAGGCTCTTCTGTCGATATTTCTTCTTCTGGTGTGTTAACAGTTTGTGTTGCTTCTTCAGGTTGTAAGTTATCTAGATTTGATAAACCATCTTTATTGGTGATTAAGTTAAATTCGACACCATCTAAGATAATTTCGCCAACTTCTAATTTTCCTTTTAATAAAGGTAATACGCTGATAGAAATTGCAGTTTCTTTGACGTTTAATAGTGTCTTTTCTTTAAACTCTGGGCTATTGAATAGGGTAATTTGACCACTTTGGAAACCTAATAGAGGGTATAAACTCCAACTTAAATCGCCTGCGATGACCAAATCTCTATTTACTGACTTCTTAACTTGATCTTGAATCTGCTGTTTGTAATCATTAGGGTCAATGAAAGTGACAACAATAATGACGATTAATAATAAAAGCACAATCAAAGCTGCTGCTATCTTTAAAAATAATTTCATTAAACATATCCTCTTTAGGGAAGTGGTATTGATTGAATAAAGCATAGTGTAATGGGTTAAGCCGATATGATCATCATTTGATTATTTATTAGTGCTAAACTTGTGCGATTAATGAGCAGTTTTTTGTAAATAGTTGCATCTAATAGGTTTTTTGTGTCGTATTAGTCCGATATCTTTATAAGGCTTATTTTTACGCGCAATGTTTCCAAATTGTCATTCACTTACTATTTGTCATGCAGTTGTTAATTATATTGATGACTTATAGCCTTTTATATTGATACTTATACCCATTTATATAGGGCTTAATTTTTGACTATGGTTGCGCACTCATTGTTCCAGTTTCTGCCTTATTCACTAAGTTCAAAGCTTCTTCTACGCAGAGGTTATTTATAGCAATTATCGTAAAAGTTATTCACATTGTGCGATACTGCTGCCAATGATTATTAATAATGAGGATTTTGTGTCAAATAACTCTGTACCAACACCTACTATAAGTGAAGCCTGCTCACTGCTACCTAATTCCAAGGTAAGTAATGAAGTGGCATATACAAAGATTAAAGTGGCGACCTTTAATCTCTTCAATTATTTAGCACCACCTGATGCTTTCTATGATTTTGACCGTATTTATTCCGCACAGCAGTGGCAAAAAAAGCAACAATGGATAACAACCTATTTAACAACACATGAGCCAGATGTGATTGGCTTTCAGGAAGTTTTTAGTGTCGAGTCGTTGCAGGCGTTAGTGAAAGAGGCGGGCTACCAATACTTTGCTGTGATTGATCAACCGACTGTGATAGATGATTTTATCTATCGTGATCCTGTGGTTGCTTTAGCCAGTAAATTTCCAATTAAAGTTATTTCTACCGTTGCTGTCGATACTGAACTTGCTCTTAAATTAGGATTAACAGCCGACTTTAGTTTTAGTCGCAAAGTGTTAAGAGCTACCGTTGAATTGCCTCATATAGGTGACAGTGATTGTTATGTGGTGCATTTTAAATCAAAACGAGCATCTTGGCAGGCACAAGTAGATAAATTAACCTCATTAGAAGGTAATGTGCTTGAGCAGTTTAAAGCACAAGTTGCAGGAGGGTGGGCGTCCTCTATTCAACGTGGTAGTGAAGCAACATTATTAATGATGAAAATGTTAGAGAGACGTGCAAAAAAGGGTAATGCGATGATATTGATGGGAGACTTTAATAACCCATTAAGCGATGGTATTTTAGCGCACTTAGTAACCCCGAATTTACTTTTTAATAATGACCAAACGCAGCAAAAGCTAGTCAAGTTTTATACGTTACGAGATGCCTGGGACTTATATAAAGACAATCAGTCGGCTGATACTAAAGTACTGTTAACACGTGCTGCCACCCATTATTTTGGGCAAGGTAGTTCAGTGTTAGATTATATTTTATTATCCAGTGAGTTTGATGCTGCAGATCAATCCAGTTATTTCGAAGTAAGTGATTATATTAATACGGACAAACATTTAATTAATCCAAGTTTTGATATCGATGGAGAAAGCACTGACCATGCTGTGGTAAGTATTACGTTAACATTGCGTCAATAAATGAACGCTATCGGATTGGCGTCTTTTTAATGCAAAAAGCCAGAACAACAATTTGTTCTGGCTTTTTTAATCTAATGGTTGTTCTTTTTTGTTTTTTATAACAAATGAAAGACGATTGATTAAGCGTTATGCTTACGAATAACCGTCAACATTTCTTTTAAAAGTTTTGGATTAGCTGCAACAACATCTCCTGATTTAAAGTAGTCATTGCCACCGTTAAAGTCAGTCATCATAGCGCCAGATTCTTTTAATAATAATTCGCCAGCCGCGATATCCCAAGGTTTTAAACCAAATTCCCAGAAACCGTCCATACGACCAGCAGCAACGTAAGCTAGGTCAAGTGCAGCACTACCGCCACGACGCATATCAGCAACATCCTTAAAGAAATCTTGGAAGATGTTTAAGTACGTTTCTATGTTGTATTTTTGTTTGAACGGGAAACCTGTTGCTAACAAAGTACCGGTTAATTTTGGCACTGTGCTAGTACGAGTACGGTAACCATTGATTTGTGCGCTTTGGCCACGAGCTGCTGAGAATAATTCATTGCGGATAGGGTCAAAAACAACGCCGACTTCAGTACGACCTTTGATTTTTAATGCAATTGAAACGGCAAAATGAGGAATACCGTGAATGAAGTTTGATGTCCCATCTAGTGGGTCAATAATCCATTGGTGATCGGTGTCTGCACCGTTATCAATACCTGACTCTTCAGCAATGATACTGTGGTCTGGGTATGATTTACGTAATGTACCAATAATTGCTAATTCAGCTTCTTTATCAACGCTGCTTACATAGTCGTTAAGTGATTTTTCTTCAACTTCAACAGACTCTAAATTTTCATAACCTTTTACAATTACTTTACCCGCATTACGCGCAGCACGAATCGCAATATTTAACATTGGATGCATAGGATCACCATTAGATTTTAAAAGAACATGAAGGGAGATTCCTTCGGCGCGAAATTATACACAGGTCACATAATTGTGCAATATTTTAATTGCTTGAAAATTCATCTATTAAATGGAGTTTTAGTTTAAAATGGCCAATTACAGTGGTTTAGTTGTTATACAAACAGTGCTAAACTTTGCGCTCAAAAATTTACTCTTCACGAAGGAAAAACGATGCTAGACAACGTTCGCATTATATTAATTGGTACCTCTCACCCTGGCAACATTGGCAGCGCTGCTAGAGCAATGAAAACAATGGGCTTGACTGATTTAGTGTTGATCGATCCTGAATGTGAAATCGATGGTAAATCGGTTGCTCTTTCAGCTGGTGCCAGCGATGTATTAAAAAATCATAAAGTCTATAAAACACTCGATCAAGGTATCGAAGATTGTGGATTGGTCGTTGGTGCAAGTGCTCGCCCTAGAACCCTTGATTGGCCTATGTTAGACCCAAGAGAAATGGGTGTTAAAGTAGCGAGCGAAGGGAAAAAACACAAAGTGGCATTAGTGTTTGGTCGTGAAAATAGTGGTTTAACCAATGATGAACTTCAGAAGTGTCATTTTCATGTGTTTATTCCTGCAAATCCAGACTATAGCTCACTCAACTTAGCAATGGCTGTTCAAACATTAAGCTATGAAGTACGAATGGCATTTTTAGCCTCAGAAGCATTTCCTGAGGTTGTCGAGGAGTACCCAAGAGCTGCTGACTTCGAAGGTATGCTGGAACACTTACAAAAAACATTGTTTCAAATCGGCTTTATCGTACCCGCTCATCCAGGCTTGGTGATGGATAAGTTACGTCGTTTGTTGAATCGTGCCCGTCCTGAAATCAATGAGTTAAGAATGCTTAGAGGTATTTTTAGTAGCATGCAAAAATCCATAGAAAGTGCAGAAAAAGATGTGCTAAAAGATGCAAGCATCAACAAAAAATAAAACCTACTAAAGTGTAGGGTTTTTTACTTGACTAAAATTGTCAGGTATTTATACTAAGTGCATTAAGTCATTCGTTTTAACCGATATGGTTGTAAAACACTTATTATAGCGAACTCTACTATGAAATTAACTTCAAAAGGCCGTTATGCGGTCACTGCGATGCTAGATGTTGCAATAAAAGAGCACAATGGCCCAGTGCCCCTTGCTGAGATCTCTGAGCGCCAAGGAATATCGCTTTCTTATCTGGAGCAATTATTTTCAAAGCTTAGGCAAAAAGAGCTGGTAAGTAGTGTGCGCGGCCCCGGTGGCGGTTATAAGTTGGGCAAAAGCAAGTCAGAGATTTCAGTGTCAATGATTATTGATGCCGTAAATGAAAGCGTTGATGTGCGTAAATGCTCAGGTAAAGGTGGTTGTCAAGAAGATGGCGTACAGTGCTTGACGCATTCTTTATGGGAACAATTAAGTACCAGAATTAGTTCATTTTTAGACGGCATAACATTAGATGAATTAATGGCTAGTGAACATGTACAGCATGTTTCTGAACAACAAAATAATAAATTTACTAATAACGAACTGCTTAATATTATCTCTAAATAAGGGCAGTGGAGAAAAAAATGAAATTACCGATTTATCTTGATTATTCAGCAACTACCCCCGTTGATCCTCGTGTTGTTGAAAAAATGGTGCAGTATTTATCAGTAGATGGCGACTTTGGTAACCCAGCGTCACGTTCTCACCGTTTTGGTTGGCAGGCTGAAGAAGCCGTTGATATTGCTCGTGAGCAAATTGCCGACTTATTAAATGCAGATTCTCGTGAAATAGTTTTCACATCAGGTGCTACTGAATCAAATAACCTTGCAATTAAAGGTGCTGCACATTTTTACCAGAAAAAAGGTAAACATATTATTACCGCTAAAACTGAGCATAAAGCCGTTTTAGATACTTGTCGTCAATTAGAGCGTGAAGGTTTTGAAGTTACTTACCTTGACCCAAAAGAAGATGGCATCGTAACACCTGAACAATTAAAAGAAGCATTACGAGACGACACGGTATTAGTAAGCTTGATGCATGTGAATAACGAAATTGGTGTTATTCAAGACATTGCAGCATATGGTGAATTATGTCGTGCCAATAAGACTATTTTACACGTGGATGCAGCACAAAGTGCCGGTAAAATTGAAATTGACGTACAAAAAATGAAAGTGGATTTAATCTCTTTCTCTGGTCATAAAATTTACGGTCCTAAAGGTATCGGTGCATTATATGTTAGCCGTAAACCGCGTATTCGTTTAGAAGCACAAATGCATGGTGGTGGGCACGAGCGTGGTATGCGCAGTGGTACATTAGCAACGCATCAAATTGTAGCAATGGGTGAAGCATTCCGAATCGCAAAAGAAGAGATGGCAAGCGAAAACGAACGTGTTCTAGCATTACGTAATCGTCTATTAAATGGCGTTAATGATATGGAAGAAGTGTATGTGAACGGTTCGTTGGAAAATCGTGTTGCAGGCAATATTAATATCAGCTTTAACTATGTTGAAGGTGAGTCATTAGTAATGGCACTGAAAGACTTAGCTGTTTCTTCTGGTAGTGCGTGTACTTCTGCGAGTTTAGAGCCTTCATATGTTTTACGTGCAATTGGTCGCGATGACGAATTAGCACATAGTTCAATCCGTTTTAGTATTGGCCGTTTCACTACTGAAGCTGAGATTGATTACGCTATTAAAATTATCCGTGAAAACATCGGCCGTTTACGTGATATGTCGCCGTTATGGGATATGTACAAAGAAGGTATCGACATAAACAGTATTGAATGGTCTCATCATTAATCAATACCGACGTAAACACTATTAAAAGAATATAAGGAATACAATCATGGCTTATAGCGAAAAAGTAATCGACCATTATGAAAATCCACGTAACGTTGGTTCATTTGATAAAGATGATAAAAGCGTTGCAACGGGTATGGTTGGCGCACCAGCTTGTGGTGACGTGATGAAGTTACAACTTAAAATTGATGCCAACGGTATCATCGAAGACGCTAAGTTTAAAACTTATGGTTGTGGTAGTGCAATTGCTTCTAGCTCATTAGTAACTGAATGGGTGAAAGGTAAATCATTAGAAGAAGCTGGAAAAATTTCTAACACTGAAATCTCTGCTGAGCTTGCTTTACCTCCTGTAAAAATTCATTGTTCTATTCTTGCAGAAGATGCAATTAAAGCGGCAATTGAAGATTACAAAAGTAAAAATGCTTAAAAAACATAGCTAAGTGATAGTGTTGTGCTATCAATTAGCGTGTTTATGAATTAAATAAACGGAGTCGATTTTGGCTATTACACTGACAGAAGCTGCTGCAAAGCATGTATCAAATTTTTTAAAAAACCGTGGTAAAGGCCTAGGCTTACGGATCGGTGTTAAAACTTCAGGCTGTTCTGGAATGGCTTATGTACTTGAGTTTGTAGATATTCTAAACGACGATGATGAAATGTTCACCGACCAAGGTGTTAATATTATTGTTGATAAAAAAAGCTTACTTTATTTAGATGGTACTGAGTTAGATTTTGTTAAAGAAGGTCTTAACGAAGGTTTTGAATTTAACAACCCTAATACCAATGGTGAATGTGGTTGTGGTGAAAGCTTTAGCGTATAAAAAACGCAAGTCTCGATATTATTGAAGTCTGACTAATACACTAGTATGGTCGGACTTTATTGTTTTATTATTAACAAGTTAGGAAATCGTTTTGAACTATTTTGAGTTATTTTCTCTACCTGTTGAATTTTCTGTCGATCAAACTCGGTTATCTCAAACTTACCGTGACTTACAAAAACAATTCCATCCAGATAAATTCACAATGCAAGATGATCGCACGCGCCTGCAAGCTATGCAAAAAAGCACAGAAATTAATGATGCTTTTCAAACCTTAAAAGACAGTTGTTTGCGTGCCCAGTATATTTTGAAACTGAGTGGGTTAGATATTGAATTAGAACAGCGTACCCTTCAGGATACTGGTTTCTTAATTCAACAAATGGAGTGGCGAGAAAAAGTTGCTAACTTCACCGAAGATGATGAACAAGCAATAGAAGAGTTCAATCAAGATATCTCTGCTTTAGTTAAAGGTTTAGAAGCAGAAATTGAAACTGCATTACAAGCAGAACAATTAGAAACTACGGCAAACCTTATCCGCAAATTAAAATTCATGCTAAAACTTCAAGTTGAGCTTGAGTTATTAGAAGAAAAATTATTCGATTAGTAATACTCGAAAAATAATAGGATTATCAACGCATGGCATTACTTCAAATTGCAGAACCTGGTCAATCAGCAGCACCCCATCAACATAAACTCGCAGCGGGTATTGATTTAGGTACCACCAATTCATTAGTCGCTACCGTGCGCAGCGGTGAAGCAACAACGCTTAAGGATATTGAGCAGCAAGATATGCTGCCATCAGTCGTTAACTATGCTTTATCTGCAGAAAATACGCCGCAAGTTTTAGTTGGTAAAAGCGCTTTAGAAAAATCGGTAAGTGATCCTCTTAATACCTTAGTATCAGCAAAACGCTTAATGGGTAAATCTTTGGCTGACCTAGATCAAACACATCTTCCCTATGAATTTTCTGCTCATGAAAGTGGTTTAGCACAAATCAATACCGTATGCGGCCCTATCAATGCAGTACAAGCGTCTTCTGAAATACTTAAAGTGTTGGCACAACGTGCAACAGAATCTTTACAAGGTGACTTGAGTGGGGTGGTTATCACAGTACCTGCTTATTTTGACGATGCACAACGTCAAGGTACAAAAGATGCCGCTCGTTTAGCCGGTTTACATGTATTACGTTTGTTAAATGAACCCACTGCTGCCGCTATTGCCTACGGGTTAGACTCAGGTAAAGAAGGTCTGATTGCTGTCTATGACCTAGGTGGCGGTACCTTTGATATTTCAGTTTTACACTTACATAAAGGTGTTTTTGAAGTATTAGCTACGGGTGGAGACTCTGCATTAGGCGGCGATGATTTTGATGCTGAAATTGCAAAATGGATCCAAGTACAAGCGGGGATTGAAGGTAAAGTTTCTCCTCAGGTACAGCAGGAGTTATCAAAAGTTTCTCGCGCAGCTAAACAAGCACTTTCCGATGCAGATCAAGTTGACATTACATTGCAACAAGCTGGTTGGACTGGCACGTTAAGTAAAGATGTTTTTGAAACCTTAATTGCTAAATTAGTTAAGAAAACAGTACGTGCGTGTAAACGTGCATTAAAAGATGCCAATGTTGTACTTGAAGACGTGGTTGAAGTGGTCATGGTGGGCGGTTCAACCCGAGTACCATTAGTGCGTTCAGCTGTTTCTGAGTTCTTTGGTAGAACATTATTAACCAGTATTGATCCGGATAAAGTAGTGGCCATTGGTGCAGCTATTCAAGCTGATATTTTAGTGGGTAACAAACCTGATTCTGAAATGTTATTACTTGATGTTTTACCGCTATCCTTGGGATTAGAAACGATGGGAGGACTCGTCGAAAAAGTGATCCCTCGTAATACGACTATACCCGTAGCGCGTGCACAGGAATTTACTACTTTTAAAGATGGCCAAACGGCTATGATGATCCACGTATTACAGGGTGAACGAGAATTAGTCAGTGATTGTCGTTCTTTAGCTAAATTTGTATTAACTGATATTCCGCCAATGGCCGCGGGTGCAGCACATATTCGTGTTACGTTCCAAGTGGATGCTGATGGGTTATTAAGTGTGACTGCGATGGAAAAATCATCGGGTGTTCAGGCTTATATTGAAGTCAAACCAACTTACGGCTTAAGCGATGAGCAGGTAATGATGATGTTGTCCGATTCAATGACATTTGCGGAAAAAGATATTCAAGCCCGTATGTTAGTTGAGCAACAGGTTGAAGCTAAACGCGTCGTTGAAAATTTACAAGCGGCAATGAAAAAAGATGGCGAGCAATTACTTAATGAGCAAGAGTATGAACAAATAACGACAGCAATTGATGCATTAATTACTCTCTCTGATGGCGATGATATCGATGCGATTAAAGAAGCTATTAAAGCAATCGATAAATTAACGGACCACTATGCAGAGCGCCGTATGGATGTATCAATCAAAGCTGCTTTAACGGGTCATACCGTTGACGAAATTTAAGCTAAATTCAATAAATTAGAAAGGTTTTAAGATGCCAAAAGTTATATTTTTACCGCATGCAGAGTTGTGTCCAGATGGTTTGGTTGTTGAAGCAAAGGATGGCGAAACCATTTTAGATGTGGCTTTAAAGAATAAAATTCATATTGAACATGCCTGTGAAAAATCATGTGCTTGTACAACTTGTCATGTCATTGTACGTGAAGGCTTTGATTCATTAGAAGAAAGTGATGAATTAGAAGATGATATGCTAGATAAAGCATGGGGCCTTGAACCTGAGTCTCGCTTAGGTTGTCAAGCGTGTTTACATGGCGAAGACTTAGTAGTTGAAATTCCAAAGTATACGGTTAATATCGTGTCGGAAGGGCATTAATTTTTATCTAATAAATTAAGCTAAAGTTAATGATTAAATTTTTGTTGTCGTATTATTTTTAGGAACGCTGAAATGAACTTAAAATGGATAGACTCTTTAGATATTGCATTAGCGTTAATTGATAAATATCCAGAGCAAGATCCGCTAGCAATACGCTTTACAGATTTACGTGATTGGGTATTAGCTTTAGAGGAATTTGATGATGACCCAGAACATTGTAGTGAACGTATTTTAGAAGCAATTCAACTTTGTTGGATTGATGAAAATAATTAATGTAATCAATTAATAAACGCGAGCCTAGGCTCGCGTTTTTGCCAATTAAGGAATCTTATGAGCCAGCCATTTCTAGTTAATTTATCTGATCAAAAAGCGCATCCAATTTGGGGGGAGAATGCACTTCTATCTTTTGATCAGCAACAAGCGACGATACATATTGATTATATCAATGATGTTTTATCACAGGTACAAAGTGCAGCGCGTAAATTAGATAATATGTCATTACCCAATATAAAATTAACTGGAGAACAGTGGAATTCTGATTTGTGTTGGGCATTTTGCCAAGGTTTCTATAATGCAAAAACAGGCGCTAATGTTGAATTTCCTGAATTAGATGATGAAGCAATTAGTGCGCTAAAAAACAAAAAATTAATCAGCGAATGGGTTCGTGAAACTATCAATCTAGGGCCTGCATTAGTTACTCCTGAAGTATTGTGTGAAAAAGCGTGTCTATTATTAGAACAAGTTTGTGCTGATAAAGTGCCTTTAAAATACAAACTGATTTTGGGTGAACAACTCAATGCCGATGGTTATGTTGGTATTTATGAGGTAGGTAAAGGCAGTACTAATATGCCATGCATGTTGCAACTGGATTACAATCCAAGTGGTGATCAAGATGCGCCCGTTGATTTTGCGTTAGTGGGTAAAGGGATCACTTTTGATTCTGGTGGTTACAGTTTAAAACCAAGTGCATCTATGGCTGCCATGAAAAGTGATATGGGCGGCGCAGCAACGGTCACTGGTGCTTTAGCATTAGCAGCTGCCAATGGTTTACAAAAGCGCGTTAAATTGTATTTATGCTGCGCAGAAAATATGGTGAGTGGCAAAGCCTTTAAACTAGGTGATGTAATTAATTATAAAAATGGTGTTAGCGTTGAAGTTTTAAATACTGATGCAGAAGGGCGTTTAGTGTTGGCCGACGGTTTAATTGCCGCACAAGAAGATGGTGCAAAGCTGATCATCGATGCAGCAACGTTAACAGGTGCGGCTAAAGCGGCTGTTGGGCGTGATTATAACTGTATTCTAAGTATGGACGATGAGTTCACTGAGTCTGCATTAGAAGCTGCAAAAGATAGCAATGAAAAATTATGGCGTCTACCACTAGCCCCTTTCCACTTGCAACAAATTAGTTCTGCATTTGCTGATATTGCCAATATTCATAGTGGCGGAGAAAGCATGGCTGGCGCTTCTACCGCAGCTGCATTCCTTGCTAAGTTTGTTGAAAAACCTGAGCAGAACTGGGTCCACTTTGATCTGTCTGGTAGTTACCAATTGGCTGCAAACGGCCTATGGTCTGTTGGTGGCAAAGGGCACGGAATTGAAACAATCAGTACTCTTTTATTAAAAGATTAGTTAACGTTTCTTGACTTGCTTTGACTTGACACTGTAATTGCAAGCCAATGAAATAAAAGCCAATATCTTGTGCGAGGTATTGGCTTTTTTCGTTTTAAGACTCATATTTTTTTGGGCTTAAATATCGTTAATGTAAGTTATCCCTACCCCATTAAGACTGCGAATAATTATTGCGCAGGAAAAATGAGCCAATTTAAAGTAGTCATGCGTAAAAAAGTTGTTCTCTTTGTAAAATATCTAACGCAAAAAAGATGCATTTTAATCAGCAAGATTGAGCTATTATTTAGTGGAATCGGTATCAAATATCTAACCAAATAAGCTGCGCGCATTTGTAAGAGTAAAAATGTCAAAGTTATTTAATATTTGTCATTGAATATTGATAATTTTTTTTTGACGCGTGGAATCTGCTTTAAAAGTACGTATAATGCGCGTTAATTTTAGGTATTTAACCTACATTAGTATTATTTAAGTGAGAGACGTGATTATGGTCAGTAAAGCATTGATTTTAATGTTCAGTATGTTGTATTTAGCGGGCTGTTCATCGGTTTCTATTGGTCCTATTGAGGCAGGGGAAGACAGTTATGTTATAAGCAAACAGCCTGCGACTTTTTCAAGTGAAGAAGATGATTTATTAGCCTCTATTCTGGCACAAGCAAACGCTTATTGTTTAGAGAAAAAGCTTAATATGGAAGTTAAACATCTCAATGAATACACCGGATTTTTTGGTAATGATACCAAAACAACCTTAGTTTTTGCTTGTTTGAGTGAAAAGGATGAAACCTATCAGCCTATTGCTCCCGTGGTTATTGCAACGCCCGTTGCGCCAGTTCAACCAACTACGCCGGCTCCTGAGCCAGAAGAACCTAAATTTTTTCCACAGGAAAAGTTAACTAACTACGCTTTTTAAGTTGTTTTAGGTTTTAAGCTTTGGAACTCTTTATTTATTGTTTTTGTATTAAGCACCTTAATCTAAATACGAGGTGTTTAATAATAGAACCTTTCCAGAGGCTCTAATCTAAGCCTCTGACTTAGTTATTTTAATGCACTGAATTTAGCATAAATGATTAATCTAGCGAATATCAAAACCACTCCCAGCCCTATAAATAGGCAATAATTTTAATAGTAAAACTCCTATTTTATCATCTGTTTTACGGTTATTTATGCTATTATCTGAAGCTATTTTTTATCCCCCGTATATCATTAATAGATTAGAGCGTTTTACACATGATCCCAAATTTAAACCATCAAGAGAATATCAAGCAGGATACTTTTGCGTTTATCAAAGCATTAAGCGAAAGTGATTATGCAGGTGAAATTGCAAAAAGTTATGCTAGCCGCTTAGCTGTTGCAACGGATAACAGTGTTTATCAATGCCTTCCGCAGGCAGTTATTTACCCTAAGTCGACGCAAGATATTATTACCCTTTGCCAACTTGCCCAACAATCCGAATTTGCTGATATACGCTTTTCACCGCGCGGTGGTGGTACGGGAACTAACGGTCAGTCTCTGACTAATGATATTGTTTTAGATTTATCTAAGCATATGAATAACATCCTTGAGATCAATCCTAAAGAAGGTTGGGTTCGAGTACAAACTGGCGTTGTGAAGGATCAATTAAACGATTATTTAAAACCGCATGGTTTATTCTTCTCCCCAGAGCTCTCAACGAGTAATCGTGCAACGATTGGCGGTATGATCAGTAATGACGCATCGGGACAAGGGTCTTTGGCTTACGGTAAAACCAGTGACCATGTTTTAGCATTAACTTCGGTCCTTATTGACGGTAGTTTATTAAAAAGTAAACCTTTGGCCGCGGTTGATTTGATAGAGCAAGTCGAACGAGAAGACTCAATAGGTGCAATTTATCGTCAGGTTATCGAAACTTGTGAATCTCAGCAGGACAATATTGAAAACACATTCCCTAAGTTAAATCGTTTTCTAACCGGTTATGATTTAAAACATGTTTATGACCATGAATCGGGCACGGTGGATTTAACGCGTATTTTATGTGGAGCGGAAGGCTCTTTAGCTTTTATTACTGAAGCAACATTACATGTACAACCTATCCCTACTTATCGTACGTTATTCAATATTAAATATGATAGTTTTCAATCTGCATTACAAAATGCGCCTTTTTTAGTAAAAGCGGATGCATTATCTGTAGAAACAGTTGATTCAAAAGTTTTAAATTTGGCAAAACAAGATATCGTATGGCATAGCGTAAAAGATCTCATTACCGATGTGCCAGGACAAGTATTAGATGGTATTAATATTGTTGAATTTGCTGAATCGGATCAAACCATACAACAACAAAAAATTGATGCGCTTATCGTGATGCTGGACGGTTTAATTAGCAATAAAGAAGCGGGTGTTATTGGTTATCAAATTTGTAGTGATTTAGCAGATATTAATAAAATTTATGGTATGCGTAAAAAAGCGGTTGGGTTATTAGGTAAAGCAGATACTCGTGCTAAACCCATTCCATTCGCTGAGGATACTTGTGTTCCTCCAGAAAATTTAGCACCTTATATCAATGAATTTCGCCAATTGTTAGATGACAATGGATTACATTATGGCATGTTTGGTCATGTTGATGCTGGTGTATTGCATGTTCGCCCAGCCTTAGATCTTTGTGATCCTGAACAAGAAAAGCTGATGCGTGAAATTTCAGATAAAGTGGTGGCATTAACGGCTAAATATAAGGGCCTGATGTGGGGCGAGCATGGTAAAGGATTTAGAAGTGAATACGGCCCTGAATTTTTTGGTGAAGTGTTATTTAATGAGCTGCGAAAAATTAAAGCTGCTTTTGATCCAAATAATAGAGTTAATCCAGGTAAAATTTGTACCCCTTTAAATTCAACTGAACAGTTAGTGAGTGTTGACGCGGTTAAACGAGGCACATTCGATCGTCAAATCCCGATTGAAGTACGAGAAAGTTATTCGCAAGCACTTGATTGTAATGGTAATGGATTGTGTTTTAACTACGATACAAAATCGCCAATGTGCCCCTCGGTTAAAGTCACTAAAGATCGTGTACATTCACCTAAAGGCCGTGCTGGTCTAATGCGAGAATGGTTACGTCAATTAGCGAATAATGACATTGATGTATTAGCATTAGAAAGTGACCTTTATGCGGGTAAAAATGCCAGTATTTTCACTAAGTTTAAAAATACCTTAGCTAAACGTAACGGCGAATATGATTTCTCACATGAAGTGATGGAGGCAATGCAAGGTTGTTTAGCCTGTAAAGCTTGTACGTCCCAGTGTCCTATACAGGTGGATGTCCCGACGTTCAGGTCACGCTTCATTCACTTGTATCACGATCGCTATTTACGTCCTGTTAAAGACTACCTAGTCGCTTATGTTGAGCTATACGCGCCGATAATGGGCACTATGCCGAGATTTTTTAACTTCTTCACTGGGTTAAAAGTCACTTCGACTTTAACGGAGAAAGTAGTGGGTATGGTAGATATTCCACAACTCTCTACACCGACTCTAAAATCTACATTAAATCAACATGATATTACTGAGTTTGATTTAACTAAATTACAGGCATTAAGTGCAACTGAGCGTGAAAACTATGTGTTAATAGTACAGGACCCGTTCACTACTTATTATGATGCCGATGTGGTTCGTGATTTAATACTCACGGTCAAAAAGCTTGGTTATAAGCCAGTATTACTGCCTTTTAAACCAAATGGTAAAGCGCAGCATATTAAAGGCTTTTTGGGTCAATTCGCTAAAACAGCTAAAGACTCGGCCGCATTTTTGAATCAAATGGCTGAGCTGTCTATCCCTATGGTTGGTACTGACCCTGCAATGGTGCTTTGTTACCGTGACGAATATAAAAAAGCGCTAGGTCATGAGCGTGGTGAATTTAATGTTCAACTGTTTCAAGAATGGTTAAAACCACGTTTGAAGGGGAGTGTTAAACCTGCTAGTAATGCAGACTTTTACTTATTAGGACATTGTACTGAAAAAACTGCAGAGCCAATGGCGGGCAATGATTGGGTGACGATTTTTAAACATTTTGGCGGTTCATTATCAGAAGTTGCAGTTGGATGTTGTGGTATGGCTGGTACTTACGGCCACGATGCAGGTAAACTAGCTGATTCAAAAGCAATTTATAGCTTAAGTTGGGAAGCTGAAATTGCTAAACGAGAACGTGCTCAATGCTTAGCAACTGGATATTCCTGTCGTAGCCAAGTTAAACGTATTGAGGGCGAAACACTAAAGCACCCAGTACAAGCTTTATTAAGTTTATTATAAATAACCTCAGTGCTAGATTTAAATAAAAAGGCACTTTTGTTATCTAGGATTGAGATAAAACATTAACGTTAAATGATAGCTAACATAATCACCAATAAACAATAGTTAATCTAAGGGGCACGATGAGTATTTGGAAGAAAAGCACTGATTTAGCTCGATTAAATGCAATCAGTAAAGATACGATTATTGCACTATTAGGTATTGAATATACTAAAATTGGTGACAATTTTATTGAAGCAGTTATGCCTGTTGATACACGAACACATCAACCTCATGGTTTGTTACACGGCGGCGCATCAGTTGTGCTTGCTGAAACACTCGGTAGTGTGGCTGCTAATTTAGTAGTTGCAGATGACAAGGTTTGTGTTGGCTTAGAAGTTAATGCTAATCATGTTAGAAGTATTAAAAAAGGCACTGTGACAGGGACTGCAACGGCGGTCCACATTGGTTATAGTACGCAGATTTGGCAAATAGAAATTTGTAATGAACGCCAACAGTTAATCTGCACCTCACGATTAACTGTAGCGGTTATTGATAAACCCAAACAATAAACACCTCATACAATGAGGTGTATTTAAAAAGAGAGAATTATGATTAAAGTAGGCACTTATAACGAACTTAAGATCGTTAAAGAAGTGGATTTTGGCCTGTATTTAGATGCAGGTTCTCATTTAGGTGAAGTTTTATTACCTAAACGTTACGTCACTGAAAGTATGCAAATAGGGCAAACTATTTCAGTATTTTTATATTTTGATTCTGAAGACCGTTTGATCGCGACGACACAACATGTAAAAGCGATGGCGGGTGAATTTGCGTCATTAAAAGTAGTCGATACAAACCGCGCAGGTGCATTTTTAGATTGGGGCCTACCAAAAGATTTGTTAGTGCCATTCAATCAGCAGAAAGTAGCTATGAAAACGGGCTTAGGATACATAGTCTATGTATACCAAGACGATATCAGTGAGCGACTATTAGCTTCGTCTAAGTTGGATCGATTTTTAGATAAAGTGCCTGCAAACTATAAAGTGGGTGAAAAGG
The DNA here is from genome assembly GCF_037546705.1 of Vibrio sp. 2-Bac 85. Taxonomy (NCBI): domain Bacteria; kingdom Pseudomonadati; phylum Pseudomonadota; class Gammaproteobacteria; order Vibrionales; family Vibrionaceae; genus Vibrio; species Vibrio sp. 2-Bac 85. The sequence goes on from NZ_JALAAB010000021.1 coordinate 59,020, forward strand.
TTGATTTATTGATTGCAGATCGTACCGACATTGGCTTTAAAGCGATTATTAATAACTTACATTGGGGCGTTATTTTTGAAAGTGATGTATTCGGTGATTTGGGTATTGGCAAAAAATGTAAAGGTTACATCAGACGTATTCGTGAAGATGGCAAAATTGACCTGAGTTTAACGCAAACTGGTTATGCAAAAATGGACGGATTGTCGGATCGTATTTTATTAACCATGAGACAACACGATGGATTCTTGCCATTATCAGATAAAAGTAGCCCTGAGCAAATTGCGAAAATTTTAAAAATGAGCAAGGGCAACTTTAAAAAGGCAATAGGTCAGTTATATAAAAATGGCGATATAGTGATTGCTGATAACGGCATTACTGTCTCTAATAAATAATCACTTTTTATAGCGGCCTGATGTTTGCACTTATTTTGCAACACTGGCAACGCCTATCATAAGTGTCAGGTGGTTAATATTAAAGAAAAGCGCTGAGGCGCTTTTTTGTTCGAAGTGATGTAGTAAAAAAAGGGAATACTAGTCCAGCTAGTAACCTGAGCATTGCTATTCATTAAACCGAGTATTTCTGTGTAGCATCACTTTTACCCAGTAATTACCTACTGGGTAAATTCCATTAATTTTAGCTAAGTTCCGGTGATTTCAATATAAATAAGTCATCGGCATAAAATCGCTCTGCACTACTTGCTTGCCACCATTGTTGCCAACACTTGTTGAGATCTTTATTTTCTATTAATGCATTTAATGTCAGTGGTTTTGCAAAGCTATTGACGGATATTTGGCCACCATTGGATGTGCGTTGCTTGATCATCTGAGGAATCAGTTTGGTAGGATCGTCTAGCCCCATACTACCCACCAGTTCAAAAAAACTAGCCATGGTATTGGTATGATAGTTTTTAACTCGTTCACTTTTTACTGTTATATCGAGAGCTTCAGATCTTGCTTGATCCTGTGTCGCAACTCCCGTTGGACAAAGGTTAGTATTACAATGTCTGGATTGGATACAACCTAATGCTAACATCATGGTTCGTGCCGCATTAACAAGGTCAGCCCCAGCTGCTATTTTAGCTAATAGATCAAAACTAGACGCTGTTTTGCCAGAGGCAATAATCTTGATTTTGTCGCGTAACCCAACTCCTATTAAGGCATTATTAACGACACTAATTCCCTCTAAGCATACTAAGCCTAATCTATTTGAGAATTCAACGGGCGCGGCTCCTGTTCCACCTTCTGCACCATCAACAGTAATAAAGTCCGGCGTAATGCCGGTTTCTATCATTGCTTTACAGATACTGAGAAACTCCGCTGGATTGCCGACGCATAATTTGAATCCGACAGGTTTACCACCACTCAATTCACGTAATTGCTGAACAAAATTTAATAGCGCTTTAGGTGACGTGCATTCAGGATTAACAGCAGGTGAAACACAATCGTGATCTTTTGATATCTGTCTAATACGTGCAATTTCATCGGTAATCTTTGCCTTAGGTAATACCCCTCCGTGGCCAGGTTTTGCACCTTGAGAAAGCTTTATTTCAATCATTTTTATTTGTGTTCGTGAGGCTGTTTTTGTAAAACTGTCTGGGTTAAATCGACCATTTTCATCACGGCAACCAAATAAGCCAGAGCCAATTTGCCACACAATATCACCGCCATGTTTAAGGTGATAAGGGCTTGCTGCACCTTCACCTGTATTATGGTAACACCCTGCTTTTTTAGCACCTAGGTTAAGTGCTTCAATTGCATTGGGGCTTAGTGAGCCAAAGCTCATAGCAGAAATGTTGAAATATGATGCGGAGTAGGGTTGTTTGCAGTTTGCTTCTCCTATCAACACCCGCTTAGCGTCGGGTTTGACATGAGCAGGAGACAGTGAATGCCATAAGCTTAAATAATTATCTTCCATCAAATTGCGTTGGGTACCAAAAGCAATGGTATCGCGTTGGTTTTTAGATCGTTGATAAATAAGCGTGCGTTGTTCTCGGTTAAAGGGCATCTCTTCGGTGTCATTGGCTATAAAATACTGTTGAATTTCAACTCGGTAAGATTCTAGAAAATAGCGTAAATAAGCTACAACGGGATAGAGGCGATTGAGTGTGTGCGGGCTACGAAAAATATCGTAGAGACCAATAGCTGTATATGCCAATGTAAATAGAAGTATGATCAAACTAAATACATTTTGAGCCTGTATATAAAAGTAGACTGCTGAAAAATTACCAAGAGAGGCAATCAGCCAAAGCACTTTTTGCATTATGGTCATAGATTATTCCTATATGTATGAGGGGCAATTAACTTTAATAGCGAACCATAAAGCCAACTTAAACTAAGTTAAGTTGGCTAAGTATAAAGTATCTCACTAGGACGTTGCTATTTAAGCCTGTTTCTTGGTTCGAAAATGTTAATTAAAACCACTAAACTATATTTTTAGCCTCAAACTAGCAGCAGTATTAAATAGTTAAGATATTAGCGAGTTATTTATCTATCTATTTACCTATTTACCTATTTATCATCTACCTATTTGCCTACTATCCACCTAACTACTTAACTGACCACTAGCCATAATGCGACAAACATCATCATTGAACCGGCGATGCGGTTTAATATTTTTACGCTGCTTTGCTGTTGTAATAAGTGGCGTAACGTTTTGCCACCCGTTGCATAAAGCAACATACAAATTAACTCAAAACATAATATTACGGCAATCAATTGGGAGGCTTGCGGTAATAACGCACTATCTGGATTAATAAAAGGAGGCAATAAAGAGATCATGAATGCCCAACCTTTAGGGTTCGCAATTGCTGTAATGAATCCTTGGCTTATTAGTGCGCTTCGCTTAATTGCTTGGTTATCGACGGGAGTGGAAGGGATCGCCATTTTACCGCGCGAGCGCCACATTTGAATACCTAGATATAATAGATACGCACCACCTGCATATTTAAGGATTAAAAATAAGTTTGGTCTTGCTAATAATAGGGTAGCGACACCTATTAATGCTGATAATGCGACTAAACCAACACCAACTAATTCGCCCATCATCATCCATAAACTACGGCGAATACCAATCGTCATACCTAACGTCATTGCAAGTGTCATGCACATCCCTGGCGTGATAGAAACGGCAAAAAAAGTAGGAATAAATAAAAGCAGTAAATTGTTATCCATAAATATCTCGAACATATATTGAGGAGGTTAGTCGTAAATAGAATGACCCGTGTATTTTTTAAGTGATGTTTATTACCAAGATTGTACTTTAATCAGTAACTGAAGTCCTGCATAAATAATTGATTTAAAGCTTAAATGTTTGTTATTTTTTTCAGTGTAGCGATCAACTTAACTATCCGCGATTACGTTGTTATTAGGCCATTAAATCGCTTTTTTTGTTAAATGATTCACCTAATCAGCTAGCTGATTAGGTTCTTTACTCACTTTGTATCTCGAAATATAAAAAAACCGACAATTTCCTCAAGCTTATTTGATTCTTATCGCATTATATTTTTAATCAGTCTCTACACTAACTATTACTTATTATTAGTTTTAGCAAAATTGAGTCGCTAGTTTGCTATTTTGAGCTAACACAGGAGTGTGCAGCTAATAAAAAGTGCCCAAAGATAATGGATACGATGGGCTTAGGCGATGAAGTGATTATTTCGGTTATTTACCAATATCTACAATCAACATATGGATTGGTAAGGGACCAAAGTACTTCAGTCGCACTATTAATCAAGGGCTTATATTAAAATAGAAGCTTAAAAAGGGAGGTTTGAATTATGATTGAATCAATCTTGAGAGATTGGGTTGAATGGTTTGGTTACTTTGCGTCATTGGTTGTATTAATTTCTCTTACTATGACCTCGATTATTAAATTACGTTTTATAAATCTTATCGGTTGTTTACTGTTTGCTACTTTTGCTTATTTCATTGACTCATGGCCTACCTTGGCGATGAATCTTGGCATCGCTGCGATTAACTTGTACTTCTTATATGGCATCTATTCCACTAAAGAACAATTTAAAATAGTGTCAACTAACATTGACTCAGAGTTTTTGTGGCACTTCATTCGTCATAATGAACAACAAATTACGATGCAAAGTTCTATTCAGCAGCTGTGCCAAGCTAATCAGGTTTTTTATTTATTGAGAGACAACAATATCGCTGGTTTATTGATTGGAACCGTTAAAAAAGATGGTTGTTTTGATATCTATTTAGACTATGTGCTACCACGTTATCGGGATTATAAATTAGGTGCTTATTATTTTAAAACTCATCGCCATTTTTTAAAGGAAAAAGGTGTTAAGTCACTAAATGTGACGGTTTTAGATCCTGTGCATCAGGACTATTTAATTAAAATGGGTTTTACTGTGGATCCTGCTAATAATGCTCACTTCCAAAAAGTTTTATAGCTAGCCTCTGCTGGAGATTAATTTGGAGGTTAAGTTGGATAATAAGTTGAAAGTTAAGCTCTAAATTAACCTCAAGATAAGCAAGGCGATTCAGCACAGTTAATTCTGTGGGTTTCTGTACTAATCTATCTTCCAATAAGCAGTTATTGATTTGATAGTGTGCCTTGAACTTTACAAAATTACCCTGCTGATATATTTAAAATTTAACGTTTCTACATTTAGATTCAAAAAATAAAAATAGATCCAGATAATAAAAACGTTCTTTTCCGTTATTCCGAATTGAGGCTAAATAACCTCAATTTTTCCCATGTTTGTTCTCATTAAATAGCCGAACTGTTAAGTCATCTATCAATGCCAGATAAGGTTTTAAAAATAGATGATGTAATTTGTTTAGCTATCAACAGCACTGTTATATAATTATTTTTAAATCTAGGCATTGAAAAGTCTAAGTTGTTATTTTGATTTTGATAATCATCAAAATCAACAGAATTTTATGCTTAGTAGAATATGACATTTAATTTTTAACACACTTTCGAGTGTGTTTTTTTGTATCAATTTTTATGACTTCAATGTTGAATCCGCTCCCCCATGTAAGTGAATAATGGAGAAACTTATGGAAATACTGTTTGGATTTGTTGGCCTATTTTGCTTGATAGCGATTGCCGTGATGTTTTCAAGTGATCGTCATGCTATCAACTTTAGAACAGTCAGTAGGGCATTTATATTACAAGCATTTATTCCTGCATTAGTGATCTTTACGCCATGGGGGGCTAATTTTCTACAGGGGATGTCCGCTGCGGTTCAGGGTGTTATTGATAGCGCCAATGCTGGAGTTAGCTTTTTATTTGGTGGTTTAGTCTCGGGAAAAATGTTCGAAATCTTTGGTGCTGGCGGTTTTGTTTTTGCCTTTAGAGTCTTGCCTATTATCATTTTCTTCGCCTCATTGATGGCGGTGCTTTATTACCTAGGTATTATGCAGGTAATTATTAAAATTTTCGGCGGTTTTTTACAAAAAGTATTAGGTACCAGTCGCAGTGAGTCAATGTCTGCTGCGGCTAATGTTTTTGTTGGGCAAACGGAAGCACCATTGGTAGTTAAACCTTATATTAAAAATATGACTCGTTCTGAACTGTTTGCTGTTATGTGTGGTGGGTTAGCATCCGTAGCGGGATCTGTATTGGTAGGGTATGCGTCGCTAGGAGTGAGTTTAGATTACCTTATTGCCGCTTCGTTTATGGCTGCGCCCGGTGGTTTATTAATGGCAAAACTGCTTGAACCTGAAACAGAAAAAACCAAAATTGATTTTGATGAAGTTGAGTTACAAGATGAAGATAACCTTGCTCAACCCGTTAATGTGATTGATGCTGCGGCAAGTGGTGCTGCTTCAGGTCTTAAGCTTGCTCTTAATGTAGGTGCTATGCTGATCGCTTTTATTGCACTTATTGCTTTAATTAACGATATTTTGGGAGTTGTTGGTGATGTGGTTGGTATACAAACATTAACCTTAGAATCTATTTTAGGTTATTTGTTTGCTCCAATCGCTATTATATTGGGGATCCCATGGTTTGAAGCACTAGAAGCGGGAAGTTTATTGGGGCAAAAGTTAGTGGTTAATGAATTTGTCGCTTATATCGAATTTATTAATGTGCGAGATATACTCAGCGAACATACACAGGTTATTTTAACCGTCGCATTATGTGGTTTTGCTAATTTGTCATCAATGGCTATATTGTTAGGTGGCTTGGGTGTTATTGCGCCTAGCCGTCGTGCTGATATTGCACGTCTAGGTCTAAAGGCAATATTAGCTGGTACGTTATCTAACTTTATGAGTGCGACATTGGTAGGTATTTTCTTTGCATTGAGTATTATTTAGTAGCGACCGAACAGAGCCGCTGCATTGGATAACAATTAACCCCACCTCTTATTATTTTAATCTAAGATTTGAAAAAGTTGATGAGTTACTGTTGCAGTTCCTGTAATCGAATATCATCACGTCTGAACTCTTCAATTTTGGCGCTATAACGTGCTTGATCCAGCTTATTGTCTGCATAAGCTAATGCGCTACCCATTTGTTGTGACGCCTCTCTAAAACGGCCTAATAACGCGAGATATTCTGCTCGCATAGCATGCTCCTTTGATTTGTTTAACATTTTTTTGTAAAGAGTAATGGCTATCTTATGAGCGAGGACATGTTTAGGATGAGAACGTACAAAGAACTCTAATTTCTTTTCAGCTAATACATATTGTTGATCTTGCTGCAAAGCAATGACTAAGTTGAGCAGGATAACTTCATTACCCGACAAGTTATTATCGTATGACATCAATAATTGAATTGCGTCTTTTTCCTTATTAGTGGCTAAGGCAATATCTGCTGCTAAATCGATATAAAATAGATTATTAATATCATCATTCAACAACTTCTTATTAATTTCCTGTGCTTTGTCATAATCTTTGTTTTTAAAATAAGCCAATGCTAAACCATACTCTGCAGCCTGTTTAAGTTGATACTTGTGGTTTTGTAACTCACCTTGATACTTGTTAATTAAAACCGGAGCATTCAGGCGATAATACCTGACAAAGATGCGTGCCTTACTTAGCTGGTAATTCAAGCTGTTATTGATATTTGTTTTTTTTAATTGGCTAGCGCGTAAACGTGCTTCGGACAAGCGAGCTTCTGGTAAAGGGTGAGTTGATAGCATTTGTGGAGGTAGACTTGCATATTTATACTTTTCAGCCAATTTACCAAAAAAATCAGCCATTCCATAGGGGTCGTAACCCGCTGCGGCGAGGGTTTGAATACCGATCCGATCCGCTTCAAACTCATTTTGGCGAGTATAGTTAATTTGGCTTTGCATGTTGATGGCCATTGTCGATGTTAATGCTGCGATACCTGCGGCGGGAGAGACTAAAGCGAGTAAAATAGAACCAGCCATGGCGGCCATAGAAGCGGGGTTGCTAATCGATTGTTGCTCTAACATTCGTGCTAAATGGCGTTGTGTAATATGCGCTACTTCATGTGCAATTACGCTGGCAAGTTCACTTTCCGTTGCTGCATAGAGGAATAACCCTGTATTGATTTTTACATTTCCGCCTAAAAAAGCGGCTGCATTAATTTCATCATCTTCGACTAGAAAGAATTTAAAGGGAAGCTTTACTGAATCTGCGTTGGCCACAATATTTTGCCCAAGCGTTGCAATATAATTATTTAAAACTGGATCATCAATAATAGGTAATGATTGGTTTGCCATCATATTAAAAGCCCAACCATACTGCTTTTCTTTTTCGATAGTGAGCACACCAGAACCAACCGTTCCTATTTCAGGTAGGTCATTGTTGGCTAGGCTATTAGGAGACTGGCATAAGAGAAAAAAACACACCGCAAATAGTTTTAATTTGTAAAGCATTCTTTACTCCAGTTTATTTTATTTATTTAAAAGTTATTTAAATTAGCCTATTACAACATTCTCGATATCAAAGATGTTGATAGCATCATATCATCCAACTCGATTAATGGGTGCCTTACACATTAAAAAAGAGGGGGCTTATTATTTCGCAAACAACCCCATTTTGTTTTTCCTGAGTATTTATTGGCAACTATTTAAATTAACAAGATGGTACAATTAATGTTTTATAGCGTTATAAGTTACTTCTATGTACTGTTTAGATTTACGTAATATACGTTGTCCATTAGCATTAGTTTTATTAAAGCAAACTTTAATTAAGACTGAGCATTCCGTGGACATTAAAATTCTTTTCTCTAACCAAGCTGCAATGCAAGATCTACGATTATATTTGGATAAAAAAAACTATTGCTATAGCTGCGATCAAACTACATTATTAGTTAAGTTGAGTGATTAATTGTACTTGCACATGTTAGATAACTTGTCGCTTGTTTTAAGCTCTGCGATTCAGGTTATTTTTAAAGCGCATCACCAGTGTCTATTACTCTGTAAAATGACACCTTGTAATTAATATAAGGATCAATATTGAATGTTTATGCAACTATTTCAATGGTATAAGACACGTTTCTCTGACCCCAATTTAAGTGTTTTGTTCCTTTTATTACTGTTTTCTTTTATCGTCATCTACCTTTTCGGGAATATACTGACTCCTTTATTTGTGGCGATTGTCTTGGCTTATTTATTAGATTGGCCTGTTACTCATTTAATGCGTTTCAAAATCAATAGAACATTAGCGACCTTGATAGTGATGGTGTTATTTATTTCAGTTGCTATGTTTGCTTTTTTGGGGGTGTTACCGACTATATTCAAACAAGGCGCCGCCTTTATTCGTGATTTACCGACCATGTTAAATCAGGGACAGGCTTATATTTTAACGTTGCCAACGCAATATCCCGAGGCTATTGATCCGGTCACTATTACGCATATTATTGGCACTATAAAAAGTTATTTATTAGAGCGTGGTGGGTTTCTCCTATCTCAATCATTTGCGTCTTTATTAGATATTGCCGCACTGTTAGTTTATGCGATTTTAGTACCATTAATGATGCTATTTATGCTTAAGGATAAAAACCAATTAATTAAAAGTAGCACGCGTTTCTTGCCTAAAAATCGTAAATTAGCCGCACAAGTCTGGTCGGAAATGAATGGTCAAATAATGAATTATATTCGCGGTAAAATAACCGAAATCTTGATCGTTGGAGTCGCGACTTATTTTACTTTTTTTATTATGGACTTAAGATACTCTGCTTTATTAGCCTTATTGGTCGGACTTTCGGTGCTCATTCCTTATATCGGTGCGGCAGCGGTTACAGTGCCTGTTGCAGTGGTGGCTCTATTCCAATGGGGGATCTCTCCTGAATTTGCCTATTTGATGATAGCTTATGGCATTATTCAAGCGCTTGATGGTAACTTAATTGTACCGATTCTATTTTCAGAGGCGGTTAACTTACACCCTGTTGTGATTATTATTTCTGTACTTATTTTTGGTGGGTTATGGGGATTCTGGGGAGTGTTTTTTGCTATTCCTTTAGCCACATTAGTTAAAGCGGTTTTAAATGCATGGCCGAACACGCAAACTGAAATAGAAGAAGGTTTATCTCTTGAATCGTCAACAATTATTAAATAAATGTTAAAGAATATGAATAACTTGCCGCTAAGCTAGTGCAGGCAAAAAGTGTTTCTTATTCAAATATTTAAATCGATAGAAATAAAGAGTAATAAATAGAAAAATTAAAATTAATCATTAGTTTACAAGGAAAATTGTATGTTAGAAATCGGTAGCAGCGCGCCAAATTTTTCATTACCAGATCAGAATAATTCAATTGTTAATTTAAGTGATTATCTTGGTAAAAAAGTGTTGGTGTATTTTTATCCTAGAGCATCAACACCTGGCTGTACGACACAAGCTTGTGCCTTAAGAGATAGTAAAAATGAGCTAACGGATTTAAATGTTGTGGTATTAGGTATCAGCCCTGACACGCCCCAAAAATTAACAAACTTTATCAATAAACAATCGCTAAACTTTACCTTACTTGGCGATGAAGATCATAGCACCTGTGAAGACTATGGTGTTTGGCAGTTGAAGAAGTTTATGGGTAGAGAGAATATGGGCGTAGTGAGAACATCATTCTTAATCGACGAACAGGGAAATCTTGAGCATATCTTCAACAAGTTTAAAACTAAAGACCATCACGAAGTTGTCCTCAACTATTTAAATTCAAAAGCATAAGTCAGTTACTTAAATTCTAAATATGAAGTAAGCAACGTGTCATTATTTGTGTTGCTGCTTTAAGTAGCAGTTCAAATAAATAGTTAAGCAGTGACTTAAACAATTATCTCAACACTAAAGCCATAAATAATTATTTATGGCTTTAGTGTTATTAGTAGGGGCGTATTTACTGGTTTATTCTAATCTGCAAAGCATCTAAAAAACTATTCAATCCATAAAATTATAATTATATGAAGAGTCACTCGTAAAACTCTTCAGGGAAAAAGCATGACTGTAAAAGCTAAAATGTTGTTGTTAATAGGGTTGCTATTTGCAACTTCAATATTATTGGTATCGGGGGTTGGTTTTAATAATTTCAAATCATCTTCTACGGAAAATTATATTGCTAAACTCGATAATCAATCGTTTTTAATTTCTAAAGCCGTCGAACAAAAAATGGAACGTTATTTTGATGTGCTTAATTTAATCGCGAATGATATTGAAATTGATGGAACAGGATTACTCGATATAGATAAGACAGTTTCAACGTTACATCTGATGAAAAAGAATCTAGGGGTGCTTGAAGCTTACGTTGCGACTAAGGATGCAAAAACTTATTCCGATGCAGCCGATGGTTTGATTGAAGGGTTTAACGCAAAAGAACAAAAGCGTGAATGGTACCTTCGTGCATTTAATGGCGAAGAAAAAATTATTACTACACCCTATATGAGTAACTTTGGCGGTGCAGTGATGGCATTAGTGGTGCCTGTAAAACGTAATGGAAAAATAATAGGGGCATTATGCGTTGATATTGGTATTAATCAGGTGACCGATTTCATTAAAAAATTAACTCCTGAGAATAATATTTTTGTTAGTCGTGAAGATGGTTACTTATTGGCGGCAAAAGATAGTGAGTTAATTGGGAAAAATATATATCACATTCGTCCTTCTTATCAAGAATTTAAAAATGATCGCGTAAGCCACCATGATTATAGTTTTGAAGGCGCTGAGTATGACGTAGCCGCAACACGTATTGAAGGTATGAACTGGACAGTTTGGGCATGGAGTAGTTGGGATAATATCAATGAAGCATCGAATGATAATCTTGCAACCAGTTTATGGATGGCATTAGCTTTTATCATTATTTCTCTATATAGCATTTATCTCATTATTATTAAGTTAATGTATCGTCCTATTGGTGGAGAACCTGCTGATATCGAAGCGATTGTACAAAAAATAGCGAGTGGCGATTTAAAGTCAATTACCCCTGCTAATGGCCAAGAAACAGGTGTATATAAAGCCGTATTAACCATGGTAAGTAGCCTGAAGGGAATTATTGAAAATATTAATCTCTCATCAGGACAGCTTAATAGTGTGTCAACTATGATGTCAGAGTCGGCTTCGAGTGTTAATAGCAGTTCAGAGTCGCAGATGGTGCAATTAGAGCAAACATCCACGGCGATGAATGAAATGACGGTTACAGTTGATGAAGTAGCACGTAACGCTTTGCAAGCTTCTTCAGCTGCTGATGAAGCAAATCATCAATCTACCCAAGGCATTAACGTTGTGCTTGATATGAATACTGATATTTCAACCTTAGTTAGCGGTATTACCAGCGTGCAACAGGTGATGACTAAATTAGAAGGTGAAATTGATGATATTGGCAGTATTATTGAGGTCATACGTAGTATTTCTGATCAAACTAACTTATTAGCGTTAAATGCAGCCATTGAAGCGGCAAGAGCCGGTGAGCATGGGCGAGGGTTTGCCGTGGTAGCTGATGAGGTTAGAAGCCTTGCAAATAGAACACAGGAAAGCACTACAGAAATTCAAGCAATGATAAGTAGTTTACAAAATGAATCTAAAAACTCAGTTGAGTTGATGCAAGTGAATGTGAATAATGCGCAGATGACGGCGGAGAAATCACAACAAGCGAATAATGCTTTAGAGCAAATACGTCAAGCCATTTCAGTGATTCAAGATATGAATAATCAAATTGCTACTTCTGCAGAAGAACAAACCTTGGTAGCCGGTGATATAAACGAGAGTATTGTTGAAATAAATGATATTGCTAAAGTCACTTTTGAAGGCTCTGCGAATAATAGTAAAAGATCTGAAGAGTTATCAACCATTGCTACGGTATTGAGCAAGTCAGTTGAAGTATTTAAAATCTAGGCGATCCTATTTAACGTAAAATATCCTAGAAAAATAAAGCCCAACAAGTGAAAATTTTGTTGGGCTGTATATTTGCGATTTATTGCAGTTAGTTTTTAATTTAATTAGCTGTTTAAATACTAATGATGGCTATCAACTATCAACTATCAACTATCAACTATCAACTATCAACTATCAACTATCAACTATCACCTTCGACGACTACTAATTATTGTCAGTCAACAGTGCAATTTCAGACCTAAAAGTCTAGTCATGCTTATTCAAGTTTGATTGGACTAACAAAACCTTCTGGTTTAAGTGCTAGTAAGTCACAGTCTAATTTATCAATTACTTGTTCTGCGGTATTGCCGAGTAATGTTAATCCTAAACCTGAGCGGCCCACAGTGCCTAAAATAACTAATTCTGCTTTAATATCACAGGCAACAGAGCTGATCACATCTTCTGGTAAACCTTGATGCAAGTGGATATTTTTTTCATCTACTTGGTATTTTCGAGCATAATCACTCAAGGTTTGTTGATGGAATTTTTTTAATCCATCTTCATAATGAATAGGATCAAATTCAGGTAGCTCCATCATAATATTCATAGGAGGGCTTGGGTAAGCATTAACTACATGAATATTTGAATTGATCATCGCTGCAATGTCATTCGCTTCACTTAAAATTGTTTCATTAAGATCATGGTGCTCGGTATCTTGAATACTTTTACAGTCAATAGCACATAAAATTTTACCATTTTCAGGCCATGATTTAGCTTTAACTAATAAAAGTGGTACTGGGCATTTACGTAATAAATTCCAATCCGTCGGCGTGAATAAAATAGCACTAAGACGAGAGTGAGGGTGTGTTGATTTAATTAATAAATCATAACCTTCTTTTAATATTGATTGAATTGCTGCTTGGAAAGGTCGGTTATGCCAGTGTACCTGGCAACCAATGCTTAATCCTTGTTCACGATAAGGCGCAGCTAGCGTTTCTAACCATTCTCTGTTGTCACGTATAACAAGCGACTGCATGGCATGTCGTTCTTCCATGGAGCTTAAAGAGGTCATTTCATAGGTAAGGTCATAGCAACATAGGAATAATGTTATTTTTGCATTTTTTCCTTTTTGTGCAATTTCGACTGCACGTTGCAATGCGGGTTGTTGCTCTTGAGTTGGATCTATATAAACTAAAATATTACGGTATTTGAGCATGTTAGCCTCCGAGATTTAATAAATCACTTAACTCTAATTTAGAACAAATGGAGGCAAACATATAGTGATATTAGCCAGAAAAATCAAATTAAATCAGTTTCTGGCTATTTAAAATTGGAAATGGAGGAGATGTTAAATTTATGTTATTGGCCTGCTAACTCAGCGAGTTGCGGTTCATCTAATATTGTGATGTATTTACCTTTAACTGCAATCATGCCATTTTTTTGGAAACGACCTAACAAGCGACTGATAGTTTCTACAGTTAACCCTAAGTAGTTACCAATATCGCCACGTGTCATTGATAATCTAAATTCTCTTGGAGAGAAACCGCGAGCAGAATAACGCACTGATAAATTATGAATGAATGAAGCTAATCTTTCTTCTGCATTTTTCTTCGAAAGCAGTAAGATCATATTTTGATCGCCAACGATTTCATTACTCATTAAACGCAAGATTTGTTGTCTTAGTTTAGGCATCGTCGTTGATAAATCATCTAGCGTATCGTAAGGTATTTCGCATATCATTGCCGTTTCAAGAGCTTGTGCAAAACTTGGATGACTACCAGAACTAATACCATCAAAACCTACTAAATCTCCAGCTAAATGAAAAGCCGTAATTTGCTCATCGCCTTGTTCAGTAATTGTGTAAGATTTTAAAGTCCCTGAGCGAATGGCATATAAACACTTCATATCTTCGCCAGCTTTAAAAATTTCTTGTCCTTTTTGAATCGGTTTTTTACGTTCTATAATGTCATCTAAACGATCTAATTCAGACTCATTAAGAGAGTAGGGAATGCATAGCTGACTAATACTACAATCTTGACAATGTATTGAACTACCAGCGGCTTGTACTCGACCTGAGTTATTTTTTTCCATATTCCACTCTTAAATTTGTTGATTTCAATCAATTATAACATCTTATAGCGGTTATTATAAAGTGACTTTGAATACCTAAAGCTACATAAAGGCTTGTCTTAATCGATGCTGTGACGAATCTCTACCTAATTCGACGCAGATTAACTTAATTGTTTGTAGGCAATATACAGTGTTTGTAAGGCAAACAGGGCAAGTATAAGCCCGCTGCTATACCTAAACCATTGCTTGTTGAGGATCGTTTTTAATCGATGACTTAATGAGCCAACCAACATCATGGCCGGTAAAGTACCAAGGCCAAAACCTAGCATTATTAATAAGCCATTGACGGCATCCGCGGTACTTATTGCCCAGACTAAAGTAGAATAAACTAAACCACAGGGTAGCCAACCCCACAAAAACCCCAGAGGAAATGCTAAAAGAGGGTGCTTAAGAGGTAAAAAATATTGTGCCAGCGGTTTAATGAAACGCCATATTAATTGCCCTGCTCTTTCTACAATTATCAGTCCATTCCATAGGCGTGCAATATAACATGCCAGTAATAGCATCATTATTGCTGCAAAGATGCGCAGATAAATAAGTGATTCTTTACCACCCATCCAGATGATGAGGACACTACTACTTGCAGCAAAGATAAACCCAGCAATAGAATAACTGCTAATGCGGCCTAGGTTATACAAGAGTAATGATAACAATCCATTTTTTTGTGTAGGACTGATTGAAAAGCTTAAGGCACTAGCAATACCTGAGCACATGCCGATACAGTGTCCGGCCCCTAAAATTCCAATTAAGAAGGCGCTGAAAAAGTCATTAACGAGCATCGGAAGGTTTACCACTTTTTTTCTTCGCCGTACTTATCGTTGCGCTTATCGTTGTATTCATTGGCGCGTTGTTTTCAGTACTCTGTTCACTATTTTCTGTATCAGTAAGGTCTGCTTGTGAAGTTTTACTCGGGGTCATATCTTCATCAAAAAGAATATTTACACCTTCTCTATCTAAATCATCATATTGATTAGATTTTACTGCCCAAAAAAAGACCAGTACAGCGATTGCAACAAAGATCATGGCAATCGGTATCAACACATAAATTATACTCATTTTAGTAACCTTAAAGAGTTGCTCACTACAATTAGAGAGCTAAAGGACATACCTAACACTGCTACATAGGGGGGAACTAAGCCCATGATGGCAAGTGGAACAATAATAATATTGTAGCCGATTGCCCAACCGAGATTTTCTTTAATAATGGTTGTCGTTTTTTTAGCGTTCGTTGTTAATAAGCTTATCTTCTGTAAATCTGAGCCGAGTAGGATCACATCTGCACTATTTTTTGCAATATCAGTACCACTAGAAAGTGCAACTGAAACATGAGCGCCAGCTAATACCGGAGCATCGTTGATTCCATCGCCAATCATCATTACTGGTTGTGATTGTTGTAATGTTTGAATATAAGCTAATTTTTGTTGTGGGCTGACACCCTTTACAACATGTTTAATATTTAATTGCTTAGCTACTTCTTCACTTTTGTTAGAAATGTCACCGGTTAACATGGTGACATCTAAATGTTTTTGTTGGCAAAAATTTATTAGCCCCGCCGCAGAATCTCGTAATTGATCTCCCAACTCAAATATCGCTGCTAATTGGTCATCAATAGTTAAATAAATCAATAACTCTTGGCTCGATAATGCATGCTCTACTTTACAAAACTTAGCATGACCTAACTTAATATTATGTTCTTCTTGTAGGTGGCTCCAAGTTGCTTGCATACCTTGGCTTGGCATATTTTTAATGTTGTTTAGTGACAACTTCTGACTTTGTAATTGTGTAAAAGCAATCGCGATAGGGTGTTCTGAATTAACTTCTAAATTAGCTGCCAAATCGATACATATTTGTTGTTGATTAACCGATTTTGGAAAGCACTTATGATTGAGGATATGGGTATTTAAGAGTTTAAAGTTACCCTGTGTCAATGTGCCCGTTTTATCCAATACAACATGTTTAATATTATTAACCGTTTCTAACACATGGTGCTGTTTGATGAGAATGCCATGTTTGTTTAATTGAGCTGTAGCACAGGTCAGTGCAGTGGGGGTCGCGAGCGATAATGCACAGGGGCAGGTTGCTACTAAGACTGATAAGGTGATCCAAAAAGCTTGTTCTGAATCAATGATACTCCAGCCAATATAAGTGAGTGTAGCGGTCACTAACAATGCACCAACAAAATAACGAGACACTGTGTCTGCCATTACTTCAATACGTGGTTTACACAATTGAGCACTATTTTGTAATGCTATGATGTCAGAAATAAGTGTGTTGTTACCGACTTTAATTACTTCAATGGTCAGAATGCCGTTGATATTAACTGTACCAGCATAAACATTATCCTGTGACTTTTTAAATACAGGTAAATGCTCTCCAGTTAACATGGATTCTTCGATGTTACTCTGTCCATCAATAATTTTTCCATCAATAGCAATCGTTTCTCCTGGCTTAACTAATATATGTTGCCCTGGTTGTAACGTCTTCGCGGGTATTAATTGTTGTATCGCCTCGCCATTATTTGTTTCTAATAATGTCGCCATGGCGGGTAACAAACGTAATAAGTTACTGCTGGTTTCTGATGCTTTACGACGCGCTCTTAACTCTAATAGTCGCCCCAGTAAGAGTAAAAAAGTAAACATAGAAACAGATTCAAAATAAACCTCTCCACGGCCCATAATTGTTGCATAACCAGAAGCGCTATAAGCACCTAACAATGCAATTGAAATAGGAATATCCATGCCCAATGTTTTATTACGAATATTACGCCATGCATTGGCGTAGAAAGGTTGAGCACTGTATAACAAAACGGGGGTCGCTAAAATAAAACTTACCCATCTAAAATAGTGAATAAATTCTTCTTCCATACCGGAAAAAAAGTCCGCATATAAAGCAATCGCAAACATCATTACTTGCATGGTAGCTAAGCCCGCAAGACCTAAACGACGTAAATAAGACTTTACTTGTTGAGTATAAAAAAGTTCTTGCTGATTGACTTGGAAGGGGTACGCTTTATAACCAATTTTTTGGATTTGTTGTAAAATTTTACTTAAAACAAGTTGTTCATTATCCCATCGAATAACTGCACGATTTAAGGTGGTATTCACATTGACAAAAACCAGCCCGGGTAAAAAACGAAGTTGTTTTTCAATTAACCAAGCACAGGCTGCACAACTTATACCTTCTATGGTTAGGGTTATTTCAGTGCTTGACCCCGTTGATTTTGTAAAGTCCGATTGAATTTGTTCAATATCATAATGTTCGAGCTGTTGTAGCTCTTCAGGGATCAGTGATTCCCCTTTACTTGCTACTTCTGTTCTGTGTTCATAATAAGAGCTCAACCCACTGTCAACGATGGTTTGTGCTACAGCTTCACAGCCGGGACAGCACATTTTTTGTTGTACGCCGTTAATGGTTACCTTGAAAGGCGTATTGTTTGGGTTAGGCTCTCCACAGTGAAAGCACTGACTGACACTTTGCATTTTATAGTGCTATTTTAGCATTTGGAAATTTTACTGACTTTTGCAAGCGCCATTTTTTATCAAAAGGCTCTAAGCGTAGTGTCCACTTACCATCTAACGCTTGATCGGTTTCAAAGTGATAACTACCATCAGCGGCCGCTGTAAGCATGGTTATTTTATCGCGCTTAGCTTGGGTTGAATGAAAGAGTGAAAAGCTGATTGATGTATTACTGTCTAAACCAGTTAAGGTAATTAATAATCCATCTTGTTGCTGTTCGACAATAGCAGATATGCCCAACTCTTTGGCTTTTTTAAGTAAACTTAAATCGGCATTGATTGCTTTACCTGTTTTGTAGTAATCATCGATAACCATTTCAGGCTTATTGTCAGAGGCAATCATTAGTGTACTGAGCCCGGCAACAACCGCTGCCAATGGTAAAATAATTAAAAACCAAGGCCAAAATTGTTTAAACCAAGATTTTTTTTCTTTTGTTTGCATGGTTGTTCCTGTTATTAAAAAAGGGGGACTTGATGGGCGATAATCTAGCATTTACAGTAAATTTTAGCTATAAAAAAGCCTCGATAAAACGAGGCTTTTTATTTTATTAACCTAGTTTATAGGTTAATTTGTTGTCTATTTATTTATTAGATAAAGAGTAAACAAAAGCAGAGATAAGATGTACTTTATCTTCACCTAGTACTTCACCCCATGCTGGCATCACACCATTTCGACCGTTACGAATAGTATCTTCAACAGCTTTACGTGAACCACCGTACAACCAAGTTTTATCGGTTAGGTTAGGTGCTCCGAATGCTTGACCACCCGTACCATCTGCACCATGACATGCTGCACAAACAACAAAACGTTCTTTACCAGCTTGCGCGTCAAGATCATTTACACGACGACCACTTAGTTGTAATACATAAGTAGCAACTTCTTTAACGCCATCTTCACCTAAGATATCTTTCCAAGCAACCATCACACCATTACGACCATGCATTAGTGTTTGTTTGATAGTAAGTGCTTCACCACCATATAACCAATCATTATCAGTTAAGTTAGGAAAACCTTTACCACCACGGGCATCTGAACCATGGCATTGGGCACAGTTTTGTAAGAATAAACGTTGTCCTACTTTTACTGCTTTAGGATCTTGAGCGATTAATTCAATATCTTTATAAGTATCAGCATCGGTATAAACTAATTTTTTAAAAACTTCACCGTATTTTATCTCTGCTTCATTCATTTCACGCTGGTACTGTGAATGCGATGTCGCAGCTGCTTCTGCCGATTCTTCTTTTGATTTAACACTTTGCTCAGAACTTGACCAACCTAATAAACCATTCCAATTAGCGGTATAACTTGGGAAAGCGAATGAATAAATCAGCGCGATAACAATCGTAAACCAAAACAGACCAACCCACCATTTAGGCAGTGGATTATTAAGTTCTTGAATGCCATCAAAGGTATGAGGCATTGGATCGCCTTCTTTAACGCCTGTATTATTTTTATTCGCTGCTCTCAGAAGAACTGCACAACCGATAATGACAGTTAACGTGATCGCAGAGATCCATATTGTCCAAAAAATGCTCATTATTTTTTAGCTCCTGTATGTTCGCTTGAGGTGCTTTCATACTGTTTTGAGTCCAGATCATCTTCAAAAATAGAATTACCCATTTCTTCAAATGTCTGTTTTTGTTTTTTACTGTATGCCCATAAAATCAACGCAACGAAAATAATAATTAAGAATAATGTATATAGTCCGTTAAATGTTGCAAAATCCATATAGCCTCCAGTAGCCGAAGTGCCTATTGCTAGGCACTATTTTTATTATTTAAATGCATGACCTAGTGATTGTAAGTATGCAATTAATGCCTGCATTTCAGTTTTACCCTCAACAGCAGCTTTAGCACCAGCAATATCATCATCAGTATAAGGCACACTAAAATGGTCTTTAAATATAGACAGTTTTGCAGCGGTATCTTCACCCGTTAACAAATTAGTTGCTAACCATGGGAAGCCAGGCATATTTGATTGAGGCACTACATCTCGAGGATTCAGTAAGTGAACTTCATGCCACGCATCTGAATAACGACCACCAACACGTGCTAAGTCAGGACCAGTACGTTTAGAACCCCATAAGAATGGATGTTCCCAAACATGCTCACCAGCCATACTGTAGTGACCGTAACGTTCAGTCTCAGCACGGAAAGGGCGAATCATTTGGCTATGACACACATGACAGCCTTCACGGATATAAATATCACGACCTTCCATCTCTAAAGCGGTGTAAGGACGTAAAGTATCCACAGGCTCATTAGTTTCTTTTTGGAATATTAACGGTGTAATTTGAGCTAAACCACCAAAGCTAATCGCGATGATGATAAAAATAGCTAATAAACCAACGTTTTTTTCTATAAATTCATGTTTCATTAGTAACTCCCTCTAACCTAGTTCTTGAGGCTTGATAGAGCCTTCTTCAGCAGAAACTGTTTTGTATGTATTGTAAGCCATAATAAACATACCAGTTAAGAAGATCACACCACCTACAAAGCGGATTGTATAGAACGGGTAAGATTTTTCTAATGATTCTACGAAGGTATAAGTTAAGGTACCGTCTTCATTAACAGCACGCCACATTAACCCTTGCATTACACCAGAGATCCACATTGCAACAATGTATAAAACAGTACCGATAGTTGCTAACCAGAAATGTAAGTTAACTAGTGCAGTGCTATACATGCCTTTTTGACCGAATAATCGAGGAACCAAGTGGTAAATTGAACCAATTGATACCATTGCAACCCAGCCAAGCGCACCTGAATGTACATGACCAATTGTCCAGTCAGTATAATGTGATAAGGCATTAACCGTTTTAATTGCCATCATAGGACCTTCAAAGGTAGACATACCATAGAAAGATAATGAAACAACTAAGAAACGTAAAATAGGGTCTGTACGTAATTTATGCCACGCGCCTGATAGCGTCATAATACCATTGATCATGCCACCCCAAGATGGAGCGAATAAGATCAGTGACATCACCATACCTAATGATTGTGCCCAATCTGGTAAAGCAGTGTAATGAAGGTGGTGTGGACCAGCCCAAATATAAACTGCAATCAATGCCCAAAAGTGGATGATCGATAAGCGGTAAGAATAAACTGGGCGATTAGCTTGTTTGGGTACGAAGTAATACATCATACCTAGGAAGCCTGCCGTTAATAAGAAACCTACGGCATTATGACCGTACCACCACTGCACCATGGCATCTACTGCACCTGCATAGACAGAGTATGATTTCATTGACGACATAGAAACAGGAATTGCCATACTATTAACAATATGCAATACCGCAACGGTTAGAATGAATGCACCAAAGAACCAGTTAGCAACGTAAATATGCGAGGTTTTACGTATCGTCATGGTGCCAAAGAATACAATGGCATACACAACCCAAATAGCTGCGATAAGCAAATCGATTGGCCACTCTAGTTCTGCATATTCTTTAGTAGATGTGTAGCCTAACGGTAAAGAAATAACAGCGGATAATATAACTAGCTGCCATCCCCAGAACACAATTGAGGCTAACGGACCACCAAACAATCTTGTTTGACAGGTACGTTGTACAACGTAAAAAGAAGTTGCCATTAACGCAGACGTACCAAATGCAAAAATAACTGCATTAGTATGAAGGGGACGTAAACGACTATAAGTAAGCCAAGGTGTATCAAAGTTTAAAGCTGGCCATATAAGTTGGGCTGCAATAAGCACCCCGACACTCATGCCCACGATACCCCAGAGAATGGTAGTAAGTGTAAACTGACGAACAACTTTCATGTTGTAGTCAGGTTGAATATTGGTTGCGGTTGTCATTGTGTTGATTCCATGCATGTATTTACAATGTACGTTCGTTATGACGTAAAAATAAGTATTCAATATAAAAATTTTAAAATATCACTTAAAACATCTATATTTGGCGGGAAGTTTACGCGACAATTAAAAAAATGAACAGATTTGCATTGCTTTAATGTTAATAAAATTACTGGATATGTTAAAAAATGCGCGTTAACCACTATTTTTACAAGGAATTGCAATGTTAACAAAAAGCAGATTGATTCAATTAGTTATTATGCTTAGCTTACTAATTGGTTTATTTATATGGAGAACCATTGAACTATCACCTGTTATTGAAAAAAATCAGGAAGAGAGTGTGCAGAGCGATAAGGTTGAAGAGGTTTTGTGTGATTTCTCTGAGCCCTGTGTTTTTAATTCTCTGTGGGGGGCGTTCAGTTTATCTGTAGAGGGCGGGAAGATTATCCCTGAGCAGTGGTTCCACTTAACTCTAGAAAGCAAGGTTGAAAACTGGCAGGTAAGCAGTGCTAAAATAATAGGTAAAACCATGTTTATGGGTAAGATACCTATCAAATTTACTGAAGTGACTAATATAGCAGGTAAACAACAATCGACGGGAAAAAGCATGTTAGGTGTTTGTACTGAAGATAAAATGCTATGGCGACTTGACATAGTAGTTGAGGTTAATGGTCAGCCGGTTAATTTATATTACGATTTTTTAATTGTGAAATGATGGCATCTATTGTGCGAATTTAGAAATGAATTACTTTCAGTAATAAATATTATCACTCTACTTGTAAAAGGCCTTGTTAGAAACAAGCTCGAATATCTGTACAAGGCCGCTACAAACATTACCTTACATTATGTATGTAGCTTTAATTATTAAAACGAGTGTGCTTCTAATAATTAAAACGCAGGTGCATGTTCAAAGGCTTGATGGCCTTATTAAGCGTTCGCTTTTTTCTTTAATAAATAATCTAATGAAATATTACCTGCTCCCCACATCACATTCATTAAAATAAGTGCTCCCCAGAATTGATGGTCAAAGAATCCTCCTTCCCAAATTACAGGGTAAGAAATCACTGCCACGATGTTGAATACAAATAAAATAGCGGCCATTGGGCGTGTTAACAAACCTAGTACCAAAAATACTGGCAATATTAATTCAGCTGCAGTACCAAGATAAGCGGCTAATTCCCAAGGAATAATGGGCACTTGATATTCTTCTTCAAATAAATACAGGGTACTGTCCCAAGTGGTAAACTTTAAATAGCCTGACTTGAAAAATACGCTGGCTACCCATAAACGTGCTGCAAGTAATACTAAGGGTTGTATATATTGCAGCAATGCTTGCACGCTTTGCTGATAATAATTAATTAATGTATTCATTGGTTCTCCTTAACTTTAACGATACTAAAATCACCAATTAAATTGGCTGTTATTAAATAACTTAATTGTTCCTGTAAAGTACTTGGCTGCAATGCCCCAAGTAGCATTTTCTGTTGTAGTTGCTGTATTAATTGCCATTGCTGCTTGGATAGCTCAGTTACTTTTATAGTAAAGTTAGGTTCTTTTTCTAATAATAAGTAACACGGTTGATCTAAATTCGTTGCTTCAACATTGTTATTAATTAGCATTTGATACAACAAGTTTATATTTTGTGAACTCTCAAAAATTAGGCAATGCGATGGAATTGAAAATTGTATGTATTCAAAGTCATCGGGATTAACTTGTTGTAGTGATTGCAGATCAAACTCAATCGGTTGTTGTACTGTTTTTTGGCATTGCTCATATAACCATTCAAATTTTGCCATTTCTGCGACGTAAGGCATGTCTGCTAGCTGTGTTAAATTTGATAAGTAAAATGGAAATTGTTCGCCGTAAACAATGATGTTATTAATCGCCGGTGGTTGCCGTAAAATAAATTGTCTCGCGACACTGTCAAAAAAATCTGCGCCAACTAATTGCTCGGTATACTTGAACGTACTTTTTAAACTTTCGGTTACACTCATCACAAAATTGTTGCGGTGAATTTGTAGTAATTGTTGAGATGTAAAACCTTGTTTTTCTTTAAGTTGCAACGCGATATCAGATTCTTGATACAACAGACTTTGACTAAATTGTTGTTGTAACTGTTTAAGGTTTAAAGAAGAGGGGGCAAGGTTGTCTTGATTAGGAGGTTTAATCATGAGTAACCTCTCTTAAGAATTGTTTGGCTTTATCTCTTTCACCTAATAGTACAGAAAGGGCTGGTAATTCAGCATCCCATTCAATTAAAGTGACTGCATTTTTGATTTTATTAATATTTGCAGAGTACAGCTGCCACACTGGATCACTGATTAATTTGCTGTGCGTATCAATTAATATCTCACCTTCTGCAAATTGTTTACGTATATGCCCTGCAAGGTGGATTTCTTGTACTTTATTAAAGTTAATTTCATCTAAGTACTGTTGTGCTGAAAAATTATTATTGGTTGCACTGACGTAAACATTATTGATATCAAGTAACAGTCCACAACCTGTACGTTCACTAATTTCATTAAGAAAAGTCGCTTCATCATAATCAGTATTTTTATACTCTAAATATGACGATGGGTTTTCTACGATTATTTGTGTTTGTAAATGATCTTGAACCTGATTGATATTGGTAATAAAACGAGATAGCGCTTCTTCTGTGTAAGGGACTGGCAGTAGATCATTAAAATAGGTCCCTTGCCATGAACTCCAACTTAAGTGGTCTGATATTAAAAAAGGATTAAATTCTGCTACTAGTGTTTTTAATTGTTTTAAATGATCTTTAGAAACAGCCTCCGCACTACCTAATGAAAGTCCGATTCCATGAAAACTAAGTGGATATTGTTCACTTAATTGTTGTAAATAAAAGTAATTGAGCGAATTTTTATCAAAGTAGTTTTCGCTATGGACCTCTAAAAAGTCTATGGCAGGTGAAGTTTGATGTATCTCTTGATAGTGTTCAGCTCTTAAACCTATGCCTACATTGGTTATACTCATATTATTCACATAAACCCTTGTAAAAAATTAATACTACTCACTTCCTTTCAGAGTAGTATTAATGGCAGCTTTTTATTGTCAAAAAATAAAGTTAACAATCAAAATTAGCTGAAATGACTGGTTTAACTTGATGAAGTGCTATTATTAACCTTCAATTGGTTTTAAGCTACCACCTGATAATTTATCACATAAACCTTTTGGCACTGCGATGAACGCATCGCCTTGGTTATCTACTTTAGATGTGCCAGCACAAGAGCTTGATTTAGTGGCACAGTCATTTTGACCCGCTGCAGCAACGCCATAGCACTTTTCTTTACCTGCCGCCATCGCTGGAGAAGAAACTAGCGTACCGATAGCTAGAATAGAAGAAACTGTTGCTGCCAATGCTATATTTGATTTTTTCATAATGTAGATCCTTTATATTTAATGTAAAAATGCACGCATTGCGTGATTCAATGATGTGTCCAATAATAGATACCGACTTTAAGTAAAAAAAATTTCAAAAATAATAAAATTAATTTATAAACATTCAATGTTAGCTATGTCGTCGATAGTTTTATGCACAAGCATAAAGTTAAAGAGTGTAGGACTAAATCAGTAATTAAGGAAACAAATGAATTTTTTTACATCAAAACGAAATAAAAGTTCATCGTCGACGGTCTATAAGGATATGGACAGAAAACAAAAAAGATATGAATCATTAGTGAATGTATATAGTGCAGATTTGTACCGTTATGCATTTTGGATTTGCCGAGATCCTGAGGTTGCTCAAGATCTAGTGCAAGAGACTTGCCTGCGAGCATGGAAAAGTATAGATAGCTTATTAGATGATAAATCAGCTAAAGCGTGGTTGTTTACGATTTTAAGACGAGAAAATGCAAGGCGTTTTGAGCGAAAACAACTGGCTTTAGTGGATATTGATGATTATGAAATAGCAGCAGAAGAAAATAGTAGTCCCTATGATAAAGAGTTAATTCAGCAAAAAATTGCAGCTTTGCCATCAGACTATAAAGAACCATTACTATTACAGTTGATAGCTGGTTTTACCGCTGAAGAAATAGCTATTCAATTGGACTTAAATAAAAATACTGTCCTAACACGGTTATTTAGAGCAAAAAACTTGCTCAAAACCAACCTAAAAGTAGAAATTAATAATAACGGAGAAGCGCATGGATGATATTTTATTCCGGCACTCAGCGATAGCGACACCTAACGATAAAAGCGATGCATTTTTATCTCGAGCTGCAGCTTCTGATAGTGCTAAAAACTTGGTTGAAGAATCAAAAGCCTTTGATAAATTCTTGAAAGATAGTTTGCAAGTTGATGTACCAAGTGATCTCACTGATAAAATCTTACTAGAACAAAGTTTTGCTCTAGAACATGATAAAACGGTCAGTGCTCGTTGGCATATTGCTATCGCAGCATCAATCGCGTTTGTGATCGGTATTAGTGTGCCAATGATGGGACAATTAACGAACTCGCCTGCGGTTGTTAATACCGCGAGTACGGTGCCATTAGTAAAGCCACATTCAGATATTGGTAGTGTTGCGTTACAACATGTCAAACAAGAGTATTTTTTAACTGCAAAAGCAAATGAAAATGCAACCTTACAAACAGTCAATGCCAAATTAGCAGTATACGGTGCTAAAGCGATGGATAATTTTGGTGAAGTATTATTTGTTAACTATTGTAGTTTTGAAGGGACTTCAGCTTTACATATGATATTAAAAGGTGAAAAAGGACGCGTTACTGTTTTTGTGGTTCCTGAAGATGCTGGGTTTATGCCTTCCTCTTCATTTAAAGATCAACACTTAAAAGGGATTTCAGAGCATATCGGTAAGGCAAGCCTTGTTATCGTTGGTGAACCAGATGAGCCGCTTGAAGTAATGAAAGAGAAGTTAGCTGGCAGTATTAAGTGGGATATTTAATTTGCTTTAATTATGAGCGAAAAAGGGCTAATTAACAAATAACGAACATTGGTTGCTTGATTTATCAGCAACCAATTTTTTTATCACCCTTTTTTGTTGACATGCGGAAACGCAAAAAATATACTGCGCCCGTCTTTAACGAGACTGAAAAAATAAATCTTAGTTACACTATCAATTAACAAATCAATTGATATGATAGCAAGTTGAAATTAAAACTCATCGTTGGTTTAGTTAGTAAGAACGATAGAGGCACTGTTAATTAGTTTTTAAATTTTACAGTAAAAAAAACACTATTCCTCTTTGGTTCGGTTAGTAGAACTATAGAGACGCTGTTAATCTGTATTTAGATTTTTCAGTGAGAAAATTACAATTCCTCTTTGGTTCGGTTAGTAGAGCTATAGAGACACTGTTAATCTGTATTTAGATTTTTCAGTGAGAAAATTACAATTCCTCTTTAGCTC
>NZ_JALAAB010000022.1:0-66343 GCF_037546705.1 Vibrio sp. 2-Bac 85
TTTTTCAGCTCGCTCTCTTTCTATTAGTTCGGCTTGACGTTTTGCTTCTTCAGCAGCGGCGATCTCTTGTGCTTCAAGTTCAGCTTGTTCACGTGCTAATAGCTCAGCTTGCTCTTTTTCTTCTTGCTCTGTTTTCTTAGCTGGTTTTTTTGAAAACCATGAAAACAATCCTTTCTTTATAGACATTGATTAAAAACCTTACTAACAACCTGTTTACCCTGCTAAAATAGCAATCGTATTGAAATGCTATATTAACACTATGCTTGCCGGACTAAAAATTATATGAGTAAAAATCATCGTACTTTAACCAAAGAAAACAATAGAAAATCAATGAGTGACGGATTTATCCGCTTAATCTCTGGTCAATGGCGAGGAAAAAAGCTTACCGTTAAAGATAAACAAGGATTACGACCAACAACGGATCGCACAAAAGAAACTCTTTTCAATTGGTTAATGCATGATATTCGAGATGCAAATTGTTTAGATTGTTTTAGTGGAAGTGGCAGTTTAGGTTTCGAAGCGTTGTCTCGTTATTGTCAATTCTGTACTTTCTTAGAGCTTGATAAACAAGTAGCTAAGCAGCTACAAATTAACTTGACTTCCTTAAACGTGGAAAATGCGCAAATTATTCAAGGTGATTCATTAAAATACCTGCACCAAACGGCGACTCAAAACTACGATGTGGTTTTTATCGATCCTCCATTTAATCTAGGCTTAACTCAACCTTGTATAGAACAATTAGAAGCAAATGGATATTTAGCCAATGGATGTCTTATTTATGTGGAAGTTGAAAGTAGCTTAAACACGTTACAAATTCCTGATAACTGGCAACTATTGAAAGAAAAAACATCGGGCCAAGTTCGTTATCAATTATTTTCAAGAGGTTAAAAAATGGCTTACTTTATTCCCTTTGCAAAGTTTTTAATGATCATTATTTGGACCTTGTTGATTGCTAATTTATTTTTTCCATTCCCCGGAAAAGCTGCAATGGCCTTTTACTTTTTATTAGCCTTTGTGATTGTAATGCATGCGATCCAATTGTTAGTTATTTATGGAGCATTTGCTGAAAAGCTAAAGTTAACCAAAAAAGAAGCTTTTGAAATTTTCTTTTTTGGTGTATTTAAAATGTGGCAATTAAAAGCACGCCTTTTATAAACACGCTTTCTATCACTGCACATTTTTAAAAAATGGCGAATAAAAAAGGGTGAGCATTATAAATGCTCACCCTTTTTTGTCGTCTTCACTTCATTCCGTTGAGATTGACCGCATCCTTGTGGCTCCATGACAATGCTTTCCTAAGCAACTCCCCTTGCCAATCCTTTGGCGGTTCCTT
Organism: Vibrio sp. 2-Bac 85; assembly: GCF_037546705.1. Lineage (NCBI taxonomy): Bacteria > Pseudomonadati > Pseudomonadota > Gammaproteobacteria > Vibrionales > Vibrionaceae > Vibrio > Vibrio sp. 2-Bac 85. Next base: position 1,334 of record NZ_JALAAB010000022.1, read on the forward strand.
ATCCCTGTAAACAGTTCCACTGCAACGATGCTACTTCCTTTACTTGCTGCTAAGTATAAGAAATTATTCGCAATTAGTTATTACATGAAATAGAAAATAGTTTCTAAACAGCCCAAACAACATAGATAAAAGTTTAAAAAGAGTTTATTTTTCAGCATGTTAAATAAAATTAATAAGATAGGGAGAGAGATTACTTTCTTAAATAAGGCAAATAACAGTATCTAGGATGGTTGATCTCTTAGGGTAAGTTTATCTCTGTGCAGAATAAGCCGCAGCCAATAATAAAAAAGTCACCGTAGTGACTTTTAATGGAGCATATTTTAATAAGTTAAGCTTTTTGCTTAGGCAATATCTTTGGTTATTGTCCCCACTCGATAATGCCATCTACTTTTTTACCATCTTCACTTACCACTAACCATTTTATATGTTTTTCGCGCATTAATTCTTCAGCTTCAGTTAGACGCGCTGAAGCAGAAATTAAACGTGGTGTAGGATTCATTAAATGTTCAGCTTGGCTATCAACAATACTTTCACCTGCAATTAAGAAACGACGAACATCACCATCAGTGATCACACCCTGTAAATTGCCATCTTCTAACACCAAAGCTAAACCGGTACGAGTTTCAGTCATCACCATTAACACATCAGTCACTGACGTATCAGCACTTACAACCGGTAAGTTATCACTGCGCATTTCATCGCGAACAAAAGTTAATAAACGCTTACCTAAGCTACCGCCAGGATGAAAGCGAGCAAAATCCATTGGACTAAAGTCTTTTTCTAACGTGAGCGTATTCGCAAGTGCGTCACCGATCACTAAGGTCAAGGTAGTAGAAGTGCTTGGTGCTAGGTTATTAGGGCAGGTTTCTTTTTCTACGCTTGCATCGAGTACAACATGAGAGTTTTTAGCAAGTGTCGATGTTGTGCCACCGGTAATTGAGATGATTTTATTACCAAAGTGTTGCAGCGATGGAATTATTTTTAGTATCTCATCTGTTTCGCCACTATATGAAATTAATAGTAATACATCTTCTTTTGTTACCATGCCTAAATCACCGTGAAAAGCTTCACCGGGATGCATAAAAAAAGAAGGCGTTCCAACAGAGGCAAGTGTAGCTGCTATTTTAGTACCGATATGGCCTGATTTTCCCATTCCAGAAACAATCACACGTCCAGTACAGTTTTTCATTAAAGCCAACGCTTGAAGATACGCTTCGCCGACCTGTTTACTATGTGTAGTAATTGCCGCACTTTGTACTTCAAATACGTTTTTGAGTTCTTTTAACAATTGAGACTCTGGCAATGCAAAACGGGACATGAAAATTCCTTAGTGTAGGAGGAGAAATAATAAATGAAGAAATGGTCGGTATGGGAGGATTCGAACCTCCGACCCCTGACACCCCATGCCAGTGCGCTACCAAACTGCGCTACATACCGATTTATGTAAGTCTAATTATTTATCATGAAGTTGCAACAAAAAAAGTAAGCCCAAGCGTAAACAATAAGGAAAAAGTAACGTAATTGAAACGGATTGACATATTGTGGCAAAAGTTGAGGCAAAAAAATACCCGCTCTCGGCGGGTATAGTAGACTACTTAAATACACTCATTCAAATGAATAAGAAATTATAAACAATCAAACTCAACTAAAGGTTCAACTTCAGCATCATAATCAACACCGTCGATACCAAAACCAAATAATTGTAAAAATTCATCTTTATAATCTTGGTAGTCTGTTAGTTCAAACAGATTTTCAGTGGTAATTTGAGGCCATAGTTCTGTACAGGCTTGTTGAACATCATCACGTAACTCCCAATCATCAAGACGTAAACGACGTGCTTCATCTGTTGTAGGAGCTGAGCCATCAGCTTTAAATAACTGTGTAGTAAACAGACGGTGAATTTGTTCCATACAACCTTCGTGTAAACCTTTTTCTTTCATGATTCTAAAGACCATTGAAAGGTATAAAGGCATAACAGGGATAGCTGAGCTTGCTTGTGTCACAACACTTTTTTGTACTGAAACATAAGCTTCACCATTTAAAGCAGCTAATTGAGATTGAATAGCGGTAGATGCACGATCTAAATCTAATTTCGCTTTACCTAATGCGCCATTCCAGTAGATAGGCCATGTTAATTCAGTGCCGATGTAAGAGTAAGCAACGGTTTTAACACCTTCAGCTAACACACCCGCATCTGCTAGTGCATTGATCCAAAGCTCCCAATCTTGTCCACCCATAACGGTAACAGTATTAGCAACTTCTTCTTCAGTTGCAGGCTCTACTGATGCTTCAATGATCACGTCTTTGTTAGTATCAATAGCAGTTGAAGTGTAAGTTTCACCAATTGGTTTTAGGCTTGAACGAATAACTTCGCCCGTATCAGGTAATTTACGCACAGGCGCAGCAACAGAATAGATGATTGCATCAATTTGACCTAAGTCAGTTTTGATTGTATCGATAACAAGTTGCTTTGTTTCGTTAGAGAATGCATCGCCATTAACGCTTTTAGCGTATAGACCATCTTCTTTAGCTTGTTTTTCAAATGCAGCACTGTTGTACCAACCTGCAGAACCCGTTTTACGATCTGTTGCAGGTTTTTCAAAAAACACACCAATTGTTGAAGCATCACTTCCATATGCAGCTGCAATACGAGAAGACATGCCGTAACCAGCAGAAGAACCAATCACTAATACACGTTTAGGACCTTTTTCAATTTTGCCTTGTGCTTTTGTGTATTCAATTTGTGCTTGGATGTTTTTTTCACAACCGGTTGGGTGTGTAGTAGTACAAATAAAGCCACGAATCTTAGGTTTAATGATCATATTTTTTCGCTCTTATGGTATTTGAAACCTTTAATGAGGGTAGTAATGATAGAAAATCACCGCACTCGCATTAAAGGCGTAAGTAAAATTATCGCTAATATACCTGTTCTCTGGGAAAATGCCAAAAAACAGCTAAGGCTAATTAAAACCTCTATCGGGTTAACTTATTCGACACCTGTTTTTATTAAACACAAATCAGGTCTATCGCCATTTAATCCCATCGCTTGTTTTATAAATTGTTTTTTCAATGGTGCTATATTACTGGCCATTAATAATGCGACGTCCCTCACCAATTTTTGCACAGGATTTGCACCATTAAATAATTGTTTCAAACCTTCCATGGAAGCAATCATTTGGATCGCTTCGGCTTTACGCCAACGTTCAAAATGACGCAAGTGAGGGTATAAACCAATATCATTACCTAATGCCGTATGTTTGATTAATTCTTGCCCTAAACACGCGGCATCAAGTAAACCTAGGTTCACTCCCTGACCAGCTAAAGGATGAATAGTATGCGCAGCATCGCCAATTAAAGCGACACGATGTTTTGCAAAATCTCGAGCATAACGCATGCTTAAAGCAATGCTTTGACGTTGGCCTTGTACTTCGCAGGGGCCTAGACAATTGTCAAAGGTACGAGTTAGATGCTGATTGAAGGTTTGATCATCTAAAGCCAGTAAAGCTTTTGCTTTTTCAGGCGGCAAAGACCATACGATAGAACTAAGATGTTGCTGGTATAAAGGCAAAAAGGCGAGTGGTCCTTGCGGGGTAAATATTTGACGAGCACAAGCTTGGTGATTTTCAACGGTTTTTATCGTAGCAACAATAGCATGATGCTCATAATCCCATTGTGTTAAAGGAATATTAAGCTGCGTTCTTACCCATGAATTAGCACCATCGGCAGCTACCACTAACTTTGATGTCAGTTGTTTGCCACTGTTTAATGTTAACCAAGCTTCCCCCTCTCCGATAGCCATACTTTGTAGTGAATCGGGACAGAAAAAAGTGACATTTTGCTGTTGTTGTACACTCTGTTGTAAAGCTTGCTGTAAATTTTTATTCTCTACAATGTACCCTAAGTCTTTTTGGTCAACTTGTTTGGCATCAAAGTCAATTTTACCAAAGCTATCTTTTTCCCATACTTGCATCGTATGGTACGGCGTAATACGTTGTGCTTTTAGTAATGGCCAAATACCTAAATTATCAAACAGGGTTTTGCTAGCAAAGCTAATCGCACTGACCCTACTTTCAGGGGTATCACTTAACGCCACTGTTTCATTAGCTTCAATGATAGCAATAGATAAATGACTTTTAGCTAAACATTTGGCTAATGTTAATCCAACCATTCCGCCACCGACAATGGTGACATCGTAAGACTGCATCATGATAAATTCTCACTGTTGAACAAATCAAACTGGCCTTTGGCTTGTTCGATAATGGGTTCTGATAAAAAAGGGAAACAGCTCATTGCTTGCAAACCAATATTACGAGGAATGCTCAATAATGGATATTGATTACTGAATATTCTCACTAAACTATCTGTCATCAAAATTGTGCGATGATGATCTTTAGCGCGACATTGCCAATAAGTATTTAACATTGAAAATGAGCCAATATGTTGTACTTCAGATTGAGTGATCACCTTCGCTAAAACAAATAAATCACGTAACCCCAAATTGAAGCCTTGCCCTGCAACAGGGTGTAGACTATGCGCCGCATTACCAATACATAAAACGCGATGAGCAACCGGCTTAGTTGTTTTTACTAAGCTTAACGGATAAATATCTCGCTTTCCTGTTTCTTCAAATATACCTGCACGAAAACCGAAATGTTGCTGTAATTGAGCAAGAAACAAGCGATCCGGTAATTCTGCAATTTGCGCGGCTTGCTGATGCTCAACGCAATACACTAATGAATAGCGGCCTGCAGTTAACGGTAATAAAGCAATAGGACCGCTTTTACAAAATCGCTCATAGGCAATATTTTGATGTGGTTTAGAACAACGAACATTACAGATAATGGCACTACGGTCATAGCTATAGCGCTGTGTGTCTATTTTAGCTAGTTCCCTGACTTGGCTTTCACTGCCATCGGCGCCCACACATAATCTTGCATCAATATGCTGACCATCACTGAGTTCACAACTAATTGCATCAATACCTTGTTGAAAATGTTTGAGCTTTACATTATATCGTGTCGTTAGCGATGGAAAAGCGCCTAATGCTCTTGCCAGAACTTTCCCAACATGTTGCAGCTCAACAACATAGCCAAAAGTTTCGCCTTTATTATTCGGCATTAAACCTAAGGCTCCAAAGTAGCCTTTATCTGATACTTGGATTTTGTCGATGGCTTGTGCATTAATTTTAATATCAGACCATAATGCTAGCGAGTCTAAAATATCAACCGACCCAGCGTTCAAAGCAATACAACGCGCATCGAAGCTAGGGTTACGTTGCTTGTCAGATAATGTTTTAGTCGCTAGAGACAGGTCCCTTTCAACACGCTGCTCGTTTTCATCTAACAATAACACCTTAAGTTGATCATTTTGCTTCAACAAAGATAACGCTAATAATGAGCCAGATAGACCAGCACCTACAATGACGATGTCATAACTAACGTTATCACATCGCTCATCTGAAACAGTGTCAACCGTAGTAATGTTGTTTTTAACCATGCATCAATGCTTCAATATCTTGAATGCTTTTTGGCACTGCCGAAGTCAAAATTTCGCATCCAGTGTCGGTAACAATGACATCATCTTCAATACGAACACCAATACCTTTCCAACGATCTTCAACATCTGCATCATTACTAATATAAAGCCCAGGTTCAATGGTGATCGCCATGCCTTTTTCTAAGAGGCGCGGTATTTCGATACTGCCAGAATTCCCGACATCGTGCACATCTAAACCAATAAAGTGGCCTAAACCATGCATATAAAAGTCTTTATATTTTTCTTCCTGGATCAGAGTTTCAAGGTCACCTTGCAAAATACCCAAAGCTAATAAACCTTCACACATTTTACGTACAACCAATTTATTGATCGCTAAAACACTGATATTCGGTTTCACTTGCTCAAGTGCAAATAACTGACAATCTAGGACTAATTGGTAAATAGTCGCTTGCTCTTCAGTAAAGCGACCATTAACAGGAAAAGTACGTGTAATATCGCCAGCATAACCTTGATATTCAGCACCCGCATCAATCAGCACTAAGTCACCATCCTTTAGTTGCTTATCATTTTCGGTGTAATGCAAAATACAGGCATTATTACCACCAGCAACAATACTGTTATAGGCAATATCACGCGTCCCCTGCCTTGCGAATTCATATTCAACTTCTAATTGCAATTGGAATTCCCACATACCCGGTTTACACTGTTGCATTGCTCGTACGTGGCCAAGTGCAGAGATCTCCCCTGCTTTACGCATTAACTCTTTTTCAGCATCACTTTTGAATAAGCGCATTTCATGTAACTGCGGTTGCCAATTTAAAAACTGATTGGTTGCAATTAAACCACTACGTGTTTTATTACGTAACTTATTGAGAATAGTTTGCAAGCGAGTATCTAAACTTAAACCACTTAATACCGGATAATATACTGTCTCGATGCCGGTTAATAAATCCGCTAGAATCACTTCTAACTCATCAATAGCAAAGGCTTGATCCATCGACAATTCAGTAACGGCAGCCGCTTGACCTAATCGATAACCATGCCAAATTTCTGCCGTTTTATCTTTTCTGCGGTTAAATAACACACTGCTAATTAACCCTTTTCTTTTGATCAATAACAAGCATGCTTCCGGCTCATTAAATCCAGTCAGGTAATAAAAATCACTATTTTGACGAAAACGAAATTCGGTATCGTTACTTCGGATCAATTCTTCATTAGCAGGGAAAATAGCCATACTGTTGTCCAGCATACTATTAGAGAATAAATGTCGGCGAGTATTAAATTCAGTCATGTGCTCTCAGTTTAGTGAAGGGTATTAGAAATAGGCGTTGCCATGTTACGGGAAAATGTATTAAAACATAACATAGCGCTAACGCGAAGGTACTCAACAATTTCAGCAAAAGCAATTTCAGACTCTTCATCTTCTTGTTCAAAATCTAAAGATAGTTGTGAGATATCACGAATATCTCGAATCACTTCTTGTACATCTTCCGATGCTTGATTTAGTGCCTGTTGCACCATACCAAAACCGACTAAAAAACCCTGTGCCCATTGCGCCATCGCTTCAGCTCTTTCATCTAAAGGTTTTTCATCATCAGGTAATAATAAGTTAAAGCCTAAACCATCGTCAGCACATTGCTTCACCACCTCTGCATAAATATCAGCAACAAGTTTTTTTATTGGTTGTGGCAACGCCATTCCCTCATTAACAACATCATTAAATAATGGTTGCCAACTTTTATCATCAAGGGCAATTCCACCGCAAACAAAGCCAGATAAGACTCCGTGAGTTTCGGCAGCATTGGTGAATAACTCAGCACCTTCAAGGGCTTGCGAAATTTTTTCAAAACTTGGTAGTACAGCTGAATTCATAAGGACACTCTTAATCAATAAAAGATAATTGCTATATTCTATCATCCACAGGATCTCGTCGCCACTAAGTACTTGAAACTTGATAGCTAGGTCGATATAGTTCGCCCATTATATGACATTTTTTTAGGGAGGTTCACTGTTCCCTTAATTTGCAACACTAACGGGGGCTTTTATGGCACATCTTGATATTACTATTTTAGGCCAACAATACAAAATCAGCTGCCCAGAAGGTGAGCAAGAAAGTTTATTAGGCTCTGTTGCACAAGTTAATGAACATTTAAAAGAAATGAGAACCTCGGCACGCACTTTAAGAAGCGATCAACTGGTTGTAATGGCAGCATTAAATTATCGCCATCAACTGAATACATTAAAAGAAGAAAATCAAGCGCAGACCGAGCAATTAAATAAACGTATTCAACAATTACAAGATGCCATTAACGGTGCATTAGATAACACTGCTTTATTAAAAGACTAACATTTTATTTTCTGCTTTATTTATTGAACAACCTTATATTTTTATATCCCTTTAATATTACTAATTACAATCACTCATACTGTCTTTGATTGACTTTGCAATTACGATTAAAAATTCATCATTCAATGCAAAAGTTCTTATTTTTTGCCAAAACCCCTTTTAAAAACGATTAAATGTATGTACAGTTTATTTAACCCTCGGGTACCCGTTAATCTTGACTAAGTCCCTGAGCCGATAAGCATTACCCTGGTGAATTTGTTTGGATACTATTGTGTAAGCTCGACTTGTATCGAGAAACCTGCGGTAGACACGAGTACACCAACCTTGACCTTCGGGTTCAAGGTCACAGTCAAAAGCGGTATCCTTGGGTTAACTTCAATTTCTTATTATCATTTATGTTACATCCCGTTATTTCTATCCCTTAAATCTATTCCTATTATCTATTTCTAGAGTTAACCAGTTTAGTTTCAACCACTCCTTTGACTTCTCTTATTTTGTTTAACCTGCTTATTTTAAGTTAATCTTAAGATATACTTTTAAAATCATCGTTATAACTAAGCAGAAATAAAATAATGGCTAATACTATTTCTACACAGCGCAATACCATTCGACAACAAGTACGAAGTGCACGTAAGGCTTTGTCCTGCAATGAACAACAACAAGCATCTTGTCAATTATTACAAACCTTAAAACAACACCCCAAAGTACAACAGGCACAACATGTATCAGTGACTTTAGCCTATGACGGTGAAATAGATCTCAATCCTTTTATTGATTGGTGTTGGCAGCAACAAAAACAAGTGTATTTACCTGTTGTGCATCCAACTAAAACGGGGCAGCTATTATTTCTCGCGTATCATAAAAATACTGAAATGATCATCAACCGCTATGGGATTGCCGAACCTAAATTCACGCATACAACAAAAAACATTGAACAGACATGCCCAGCACAATCCTTAGACTTGGTGCTAACCCCGTTAGTTGCGTTTGATCAACAAGGTAACAGAATAGGTATGGGAGGAGGTTATTACGACAGATTATTAGCGCCTTGGTTTACTCAAAAAACCGGCCCCTACCCCATTGGGTTGGCTCATGATTGCCAATATATAAATGCCCTACCAATTCAAGAATGGGATGTCCCTTTGCCCGAGGTGATCACACCGAGTCAACACTTCTATTTTGAATAACCCAAAGAATGGTTGATCTTTTAAATTTATTATCGCGATGATCTGCAGGTTTTAGCCAAAACAGACTCTATGTGATCTAAGCTTATGTACTGTGATTAGGGAATGTCATGTTCCCATAACTAAGCGAAAGCACAGTATTTACAGCGAGCTAAGGTGACCGTAAAACGCCATGTACTTTGTTGAAAAATACACTTATATCACTAGCGCTGATTATGCATATCTCCTTCAAAACGCCTTGCAATGAATAAAATTTCAACAATAAAGATCAACCCCCCTTAAGTATTTAACGATTTTTCATAAATTTAGCTTAAATTAAAAGCACGGTTAAGGGTATAATCGCGCCACTTTAACGACATTGCTCACTCAATAGGATACAAGTCATGACTCAAGACGAGAAGAAAAAAGCTGCCGCTTATGCTGCCTTAGAATACGTAGAAAAAGATACCATTATTGGTGTTGGTACAGGTTCAACGGTTAATCATTTTATCGATGCATTAGCAACCATAAAAAATGACATCATAGGTGCAGTCTCTAGCTCAGATGCATCAACAGCTAAGTTAAAAGGTTACGGCATTGAAGTTTTTGATTTGAATGAAGTCTCTGAGTTAAGTGTCTATGTTGACGGCGCCGATGAAATTAATGCCTACAATCACATGATCAAAGGTGGCGGTGCTGCACTAACTCGTGAAAAGATTGTATCAGCTGTTGCTAAAAAGTTTATTTGTATTGTTGATGATACTAAAAATGTTGATATTTTAGGTGCTTTCCCGCTACCCGTTGAAGTGATTCCGATGGCTCGTAGCTATGTAGCCCGTGAGTTAGTTAAATTAGGCGGAGATCCTGTATACCGTGAAGGCGTGGTAACTGATAACGGTAACGTTATTCTAGATGTACATAATCTTAAAATTGCTGAACCATTGAAATTAGAAAACCAAATTAACGCAATCGTTGGTGTAGTGACAAATGGTCTATTTGCAAACCGCGCAGCTAATGTTGTTTTAGTGGGCGCAGAAGGTGGCGTTAAAACGATAAAATAGTTAAATATATTGATCTCTTTGACTGATAAATAAACACAGAGAGCAGTAATGACCTAAATAGTAATAAGTTGTTTCAATTTTTCATATACGAAATAACAGTCTCAGATTCACAATTACAACTATTTTTGCTATTTTATGAGCACTAAAATTATTCTTTAAATTGCTGTTCCACATACCTCCATAAGGCCCAAGGAAATACAATGACCAAGTTTTCACTCAACAAAGATAAAATTAAAATTCTTCTTCTAGAAGGTTTACACCAAAGTTCAGTTGATACTTTTACTCAAGCTGGTTACAACAACATCGAAAGTATTAAAACGTCATTAAGTGAAGAAGACTTAATCGAGAAAATAAAAGATGCACATTTTATCGGTATTCGTTCTCGCTCTAACCTATCTGCAAAAGTATTAGACGCAGCAGAAAAATTAGTAGCTATTGGTTGTTTTTGTATTGGTACAAACCAAGTTGATTTAAACGCAGCACAAGCAAAAGGGATCGCTGTTTTTAATGCTCCTTTCTCAAACACTCGCAGTGTAGCTGAGTTAGTACTTGGACAAGCTTTATTATTATTACGCGGCGTACCTGAGCGTAATGCTAAAGCGCACCGCGGTGAATGGGATAAATCAGCAACGGCTTCATACGAAGCACGTGGCAAAAACTTAGGTATTATTGGTTACGGCCATATCGGTACACAGTTTGGTATTCTTGCTGAAGGCCTAGGCTTTAACGTTTCTTTCTATGATATTGAAAGCAAACTGACATTAGGTAATGCAACTCAAGTTGCTACTTTAAAAGAGCTATTAGAAAAATCTGATGTAATTAGCTTGCACGTACCAGAAGTTGATTCAACTAAAAACATGATGGGAGCAGATGAATTTGCTCAAATGAAAGATGGTGCCATCTTTATGAATGCAGCACGAGGTACGGTGGTTGATATCCCTGCTTTATGTGATGCATTACGTAGCAAAAAATTATCGGGTGCAGCAGTGGATGTATTCCCTACTGAGCCAAAATCAAACAATGAAGAATTTGAATCTCCATTACGTGAATTTGACAATGTTATTTTGACTCCACATGTTGGTGGCAGCACACAAGAAGCACAGGAAAACATTGGCTACGAAGTAGCAGGTAAATTAGTGAAGTACTCTGATAACGGTTCTACACTGTCATCTAAAAACTTCCCTGAAGTATCTTTACCGCTTCATAAAGATGCAAGTCGTCTGTTACACATTCACCGTAACCAACCAGGTATTCTAACTAAGATCAACTTGGCATTTGCTGATAACAATATCAACATTGCGGCACAATACTTACAAACAAATGAAAACATTGGTTATGTAGTTATTGATGTAAACAGTGAAGATGCAGATACAGCCTTAGACAAGTTAAAAGAGATTGAAGGTACTATTCGAGCACGCTTATTAAAGTAATAACACGATAAAAAACTAAAATAGGACTCATTGAGTCCTATTTTTTTAAGCTAATTTTATACAAGTCCCACTTACAAATCCCCTACTTCTAAAGCGAAGCTTATTACATTTTTATTAGTTAAAACTAATTAGCCTTTCATTTACAAAAGCCCTTAAATTTTTAATCAACTTTTCACTGCATTTATGATCTGAATCCAAGGATTTTAAAAGTCACACATTTTTAAAATACTCACTGTTTTATTGATATATAACAATAAAGAGGTAGTCAGGCAAAGCACAGGTTAATTTCCTATCTATAATTAATTAACTTTTACTTCAACCAACAGATCCTAGGAAGTGCCAATGGCAATTAAATTTACTATCAAAGCAAAACTGGTCACCACTTTATGCGTACCTCTGCTCATCATGGCTTCCTTTTTTATCTATTCACTAATAGAAACTGAAAATATTGTCCTTGAAAAAGAAAAAGAAAATGTTCAAGTACAACTAGATGAAATACTTGATCAAAACCTCAGAGGTCAAGTTGATACCATCGCGTTCGCCATTTCTGATTATTATGAATCTTCTAAAATTGAAAATATAAAGAAAAACTTGGCCACTGAAATGTCTGAGTTTAGAAGTACTATCACAAATATTTATGAAAAGAGTGGTTCATATTGGGAAGCTGAAATGAGTATTTATGCTTTTCTACAACAGCATCGCTGGAATAATGGACGCTATTTATTTGCCTATGATGCGACCACTGTGATCAGCAAAGCTTATGGTAGCGATATTAGTGAAGTCGGAAAAAGTGGTTACGAAAAAGTCGATGCTAAAGGTAAATTTTTTGTAAGAGATGTTATTGCTGCAGCGCAAAAAGAAGATATAGGGTTTAGTGAGTACTCTTTTTTAAATCCAACCACACAAACCATCGAAGAGAAAATGACCGCTTCATTTTATTTCAAACCATTAAATTTAGTGATAGCCAGTGGAGAATACGTTAGCACACTGAGAAAAGAAAATATTGAAGCCGCTATAAATGCAGTTAATGTCGCTAAATATGGGCTTAATGGCTATTTTTGGATTCAAGATGAAGATGGAACCATTATTGCTCATCCTAAAACGGATATTATTGGCACTAAAACCGACAGTACTCAATTGATAGCCAAACACATTCAAGGAAAACAAGAGTCAACGGTTGACATCGTTTATGAAAACCCGGTCACCAAAAAAAGTGAAAATAAAATAGCTTATAGCCGAAAAATATTCCCAGAGTGGGGCTGGATACTTTCTACCGGAGCTTATGAGAACGATATTATTGCAGTTCAAGACAATTTAACAGACGCCACTCGGCATATTTTTGATGACCAAGTAGCCTCAATGATCACTTCTTCTGCAGTATTAATCATAGTATCGCTCATACTCATTATTTGGATCATTACAGCGATTGTTAAAAACCTATACTCTTTAAAAGAACGTATTGATACTTTATCAACTGGTGAAGCAGATTTAACATCACGCCTTACTATTACTAACGATGATGAGTTAGGTGATATTAGTCATTCGGTAAACAACTTTATTATATACTTACAATCTATGATGCTTGATATTTCACAGGCATCAGTACATATAACGACCAGCACTGAACAACTTAATCAACAATCGATGCAGGCAAATAGCGCTTTAATTGCACATGCGAGCGAAACAGAACAAGTTGTTAGCGCAATAACAGAAATGAGTAGCACATCCGAAACTGTTGCTCAAAATGCAGCAGATACTGCGTTTAATACTCAACAAGCAAATGATGAAGCCATTTTATCAAAAACGATTGTGAGCGAAGCATCGAACAGTGTTTTAGCGTTAGTAGATGAAGTTGACTCGGCATCCGCAAGCATTAATACCATGAGTAATAATACGCAAGAAATTATTAAAGCATTGAGTGTTATTGGTGATATAGCAGACCAAACTAATTTATTAGCTCTAAATGCGGCAATAGAAGCGGCTCGAGCAGGTGAGCAAGGTAGAGGCTTTTCTGTAGTAGCGGATGAAGTTCGTTCACTTGCTGCGCGTACCCAAACCAGCACCGCGGAAATTAATCAAATATTGAATACATTAAGTAGTGATGCAAGCAATGCAGTGTCTACAATGGATGCCACAAGATCAAGTTGTCAACGTGCAGCAGAAAACACAGCTCGAGTTACCGATAGCTTGGATAATATGACTAATTTTATTATTCAAATTAACGATTTAAGTACGCAGATTGCAACGGCTTCTGAAGAACAAAGTAGTGTCACTGAAGAAGTGAGTCGAAATATGACCAACATAAATGAAATGGTACAAGAACTAACTAAAAATGGCCAAGCAACAGTGGATAGTACACAAACGTTGGCATCTGCTAATACACAATTAGATGCATTGGTGAAAAAGTTTAAATTGCAATAACGGTAATGATCATCTTAATCCAATAAGATGAAGGTAATTTAAATTTAACGGTTGCCAAGTAAAAGCTAAAAAAGTATAAAAAACATTTTGATTGTTAAGGCCCTTTCCCTTGGACTCGGCCCTAAAGTTTGTGTAATAGCATAACTTATTACTGAGTTTTAGCTTTTAAAATAAAAGAGCTGTAATGTCATTACAGCTCTCTTATTATTGTAGTTATTTTATATTCTGTAAATAATTCAGTATTTTACTTACCCGCGAAAGACTGAATTCACTAAAGTACAGAGCTAATGGAATTAAATAACTGTCAGTTCTTTAGCAATATTACCACGTGTTGCATTTGAATATGGGCAAACTAAATCAGCTTTTTCGACTAAAGCCTGTGCCTGTGCTTTATCCATATCACCCAGTGATACAGCAAGTTTAACAGCTATCCCAAAACCACCTTCAATGGGACCAATAGCAACTTCAGAATTAATGTAGATATCACTTGAAAGTTTTACTTTTTCAGCCGCTGCAACATGTTTTAATGCACCAATAAAACAAGCAGCATAACCCGCCGCAAATAATTGTTCTGGGTTGGTTCCCTGCCCATCATCACCACCTAAGTTTTTGGGTGTTGATAATTTAATATCTAAACGAGCATCATCGGATTTAGCAACACCTTCACGGCCACCTGTTGCTGTCGCTTTAGCTGTGTATGCGATTTCTTGTAATACATTCATAGTGAACTCCAAAGTTTATATTAATTAGGTAATTTATTTTGCATGCAAAACAATATTAACCAAGATAAATAGCAATTGCAAATATTTTGCATGCAAATTAAAATAAAGAATAAAAATAAATATAAAAATACATACAGGGGTATTGTGATGCCATTTGAACAATTAAAGCTAAAAAATCAGTTATGCCACCGTTTATACATGGCTTCCAACAGCATTGCTCGAGCCTACCGTTCGCCATTAGCTGAGATTAACTTAACTTACCCTCAGTATGTTGTGATGATGGCACTATGGGAAAAAGATCAGATAACTATCGCAGAACTTATTGAAAAAACAGCAATTGATGGCAGTGCTTTGACGCAAATTTTAAAGAAAATGACAGATAAAAAGCTACTTGCAGTGGTTAAAGGTGAACAAGACAAACGTAAACGTCACATCCAACTTACTAATGAAGGACAAGCATTAAAACTAAAAGCGGCACATATACCAAATGAAATTCGCTGTAAGTTTGATAGCATCGATGCAACTCAATCATTACAACTGATGCAAGCACTAGACTTAGTCGTTAATGATTTAAAAAATGACAATTAACATAAAAAGCATCAATAACATCAATAGCATCAATAACATCAATAGCATCAATAGCATCAATAGCATCAATAGCATCAATAGCATCAATAGCATCAATAGCATCAATAGCAATATTATAACGACTAAATAGGATGCGTTGCATTACTACTGTTTAGACTTTCAAGTTTATAACTGTAATGCGTCTAACTGTAATGCGTCACTGATTTTTATGTAACCTAGAGCATATGTGATAATTGTATACATAAGTAATTGTGCATAAAAAGTAAAACATCACTTCGGTTTATTACTAACCAACATATCTTGTTTTATTTCTAGCCAACACATACTGTTCAAATTCATCAGCGGGTAAAGGCTTGCTAAAATAAAATCCCTGTATCACATCGCAGCCTATCCCTTCAAGAAATGCGAGTTGCTCGCTGTTTTCTATCCCCTCAGCTACCACTGATAACTCGAGGCTATGCGCCATCGCAACGATCGCTCGCACAATGGCACAATCTTCACGCTTGGTTGGCACGTCAATAATAAATGCTCGGTCTATTTTTAACTCATTTAACGGGAAGCGTTTTAAATAACTTAATGAAGAGTATCCTGTTCCAAAGTCATCAATTGATAGCTTCGGCCCTTGCTTTCTGATCCCTTTCATTACATCAATGGCACGTTCTTCATCGCCCATCAACATACCTTCAGTAATTTCAATAGTAAGGTACTTCATGTCCATACCAGAAGATAATGCAGCCGCCATGGTTCGATCAATATGTTTTGCTATAAATTGTTGCGGCGAGACATTAACTGATATTTTTAAATCCCCTAAACCTTGATCTTGCCATACTTTATTTTGGCGGCAGGCTTCATGAATGACCCACTCACCGATACCTGGAATGAGACCAGATTTTTCTGCAATATCAATAAAATGAAAGGGAGATAACAATCCTTTTTCAGGATGTTGCCAGCGAACTAGTGCCTCCATTCCCATCACCTGATTTGTTTTAGTATTGATTTTAGGCTGATAATGCACAACGAACTCTTGTAAATCGATTGCACGCCTAAGTTCAGACTCCATTTGTAAACGCTCTTTGGCTTTATTATTGATATCTTTTGAATAAAACTGATAGTTATCTCGTCCCTTATGCTTAGCAAACTCTGTCGCTGCACTGGTATTTTTCATCAAGGAATCCGTCGTTTCTGCATCATCAGGGTAAACAGCAATACCAATACTCGCCGTTACAAAGACATCATGACCATTTATAACAAAAACACCTTTCATTACCCCTAATAAGCGCTCTGCAATATAAGCTGAATCTTCAGCAGCTGCACCTCCGGGTAACAAAATGCTAAATTCATCTCCGCTGAGTCGCGCAATATTCAGCCATAGATCATCTCTTCCAGTATGACTAATAACATCCGTGAATCTAACTGCACCCGATAACCTATCGGCAATCTGTTGCAGTAATAAGTCCCCTGACTTAGGCCCTAAAGTATCATTAATTTCTTTAAATCTATCCACACTTAAGTTCATCACTGCAACTGAATGCTTGTATCGAACGGCATTCATCAACGCCCAATCTAAGCGATCCATAAATCGAGCGCGATTAGGTAGCCCAGTTAAAGAATCATAAAAGGCTAATTGGTCTTGGTAAGCTTTTACCGTTAAGGTATTACGTAAGCGTAAAGCCAGTTCACTGGCGTCGATTGGTTTTGCTAGAAAATCTGTAGCACCAAGTTCAAGCGCTTTTAGTTTAGTAGCAGCATCAGATGCGGAAGTTAATACAATCACAGGGATACGTTTTAATAGTTCATGGGAGCGTACTTCTCTTAAAATTTCAAAACCATTCACTATCGGCATTTTAAGGTCGAGTAATAAAATATCCGGTGGATTTAGCTTCAACTTTTCCATCGCCAGTGTTGAGTCTTCAATATTAATGAAATTCTGATAACCTTCATCTTCTAGAAAGCTTTGTAATATTTCCATCAGAATAGGTTCATCATCTATCATCATAATCACAGCATTTTTTAATTGTATGTGGAGATTATCAACGCAAGCACTTGGCTTATCGAATTTATCAATATTCAGATTATTCACTCACTTCCCCTACGCTTTTTTTATCTTTTTCTGTAGAATATTCAACTATTTCAGGCATATTAGCTTTTTCAGAAACACTAGATAAATCGATATTTTTTGTCATCTGTTTAATTGTTTTGAGTACATTTATAGCATTAATTGAATCTTTCTCATTTGCTGATGTTTCAAGCTTTATTGCTGGTTCGGTAAAATCATGGAAGCCAATAGTGCCAGCCGACCCTTTAAGCCAGTGTGCTAAATCGGCTAACTCTACAAAATCACCTTGCTCTAATGCAGTATTCATTACTCTAATTTTCTCATCTAATCTCAACACAAATTTCTCAACCATCGGTCTTAATTTAGGTGTGCTCATCAATAAACTTGATCTGATTGGAGCACTTGCAGATATCGTCTGTTCGATAACAACATTGGCCTTACTCTCAGTAGTTTCTTGCTCGATAGTGTCAATGTTATCATTCACCTCTAGACGTGAAATCAAATCACTAATTTCTGCAATTTGCGCTCTAACAGCAACTCGATCTTGTTGCATAGCATAGGCCTCTAATGCTTCTGCTGGTTCAGTGAAATCATGAAAACCAACCGATCCTGCAGATCCTTTCAACCAATGTGCTAAGTCAGCGAGTTGCTCATAATTAGCTGTAGCAGCTGCTTGTTCTATTAAGCTAAATTGTTCATCTAAACGAGTAATAAAACGTCCGATTAAGCTTCGGTACTTATTTTTTGCCCCTGGCAAAGATGAACGGATAGCAGCCTTGAGCGGAGTATTTTCTGTCATTTTTTCGCTAACCGAGTCTTCAATCATCGATGCAGTGTTAGCTGCTTCTTGTTGTAGCGACGTTGTTGCAGTTGCAATCTTACCTCCCAACTCATTAGCCAAGTATTTAAGCAATTTATCAATATCAATGGGTTTCGTCATGTAGCCTGAATATCCTGCAGAGAGACACTCACTTTCAGCTCCTTTCATTGCATGTGCCGTTAAAGCGATAATAGGAATGCTAATACCTTTTTCACGCATCAAACGTACCGCAGTATAACCATCCATAATCGGCATCTGTACATCCATTAAAATAAGATCAAAGTTTCCAGCTGTAGCCATACTCACCGCTTGTTGACCATTAACAGCGGTTTCAATACTCAGCCCAGCCCCACTTAAGACGACCTCTAATAAATCTCTATTTTCATCGCCATCATCTACCACTAAAATATTCGCATCGGGGAAAATCCATGTGACTTGTTGCTCTGCAGTATTAGATGTAATTTCTTGCATGACTTCGGTGGAGGAAAGCAACCTAGCTTGCGGAACGGCTTCAACTTCTATATTGACAATAAAACAACTACCTTTACCTTGCTCACTAGTAACCGTAATATCGCCTCCCAGCGCTTCAGCAAAACGTTTACTAATAGTAAGACCCAAACCAGTACCACCAAAACGTCGTGTGATCGAACTATCTGCTTGTACAAATGGTTTAAAAACCGCTTCAGCTTGTTCCTGTGTCATGCCGATACCCGTATCTGAGACCTCAATAATCAGTCTCGACTTATGCTTTTCTGACTTATAACGTGTACTTAGTTTAACCACTCCACTTTCAGTAAATTTTATAGAGTTACCAACTAAATTAGTTAATATTTGTCTTATTTTACCCGCGTCTGTTAATACAAGTTCAGGCATGCTATCGATGGCAACAAACTCAAGATTAATACCTTTTTCCTGGGCTTTCACCCCCATCACTTTAACCACTTCTTGAACTATTTGATGTGCAGGGCAAGGTAAGGTTTCAATTTCAATTTTTCCAGCTTCAACCTTTGATAAATCCAGTATATCGTTAATTAAGCCAAGTAGATGTTTACCGCTGGAGGCGATCGTGCCTAAATAACGCTTACTTTCTACAGGATCGTTACTATGGCCGCGCATTAGCACCTCTGTAAATCCAAGAATTGCATTCATTGGCGTACGTATTTCGTGACTCATATTGGATAAAAAATCACTTTTTGCACGGTTTGCCATTTCAGCTTCTTCTTTAGAACGACGTAATTCTATCTCTTTCTCTTCTAACTTAGTAATATCATCAAAACTGACCATCATACCAGCTACTTTACCGTTTTGACCTAATACTGGTGAACAATTAACCATGAAGGTATAACGAATATTGTCATCTAGCTCTAAATACAACATATGATTCATTTGCAGTGAACTGGATGCAAGGGCAATTTCCCATGGGTATTTTGGCTCAGGGTTTGGAGAAACGCTTTCATTCTCGTTACGAGCCATGACTTGCTCCCAGCTAAACTTTGCAATACTACGTCCCATTAAATCTTCTGGTTTTTCACCGACTAAGACAGAGAAGGCCTCATTCGCTAACACTATATTTTGCTTAACATCTAAGACTAATAACCCCTCAGCCATAGTATCCAATGCTGAACGGACCCGGCCAGGAATGGCTTGAGAGGGGTCCAACTGTTTAAGCATTTTTCCTAAGTAAAACTTGAAAAAAATGAAACTGAAGAAAGAAACAAACATAATAAACTGCGCTAAAGGTTCGAAAAAGAAAGCAAACAAGCCAGGATGTTTTAAAGGTTCAAATCGAAGTTCGATATTACCCCATTGTGTATTGCCTTCCCATATTGGCACCACCAACTGCGATTCTGTAGAAGTTCCTTTTTCCATCGCTTTCCATTGCAATTCGTGATCACCAATAATAGCAGCAGCCTTACCTTTTAGAGGCTTAACTGCAGCGGAAAGTATTTGCTCATTGCGAGACACAAGAATATTAAGGTTAGCTTCCATTCGACGTATATCACGGCGTGTAATAAAGACAGAGCTATTAACAGCCACAATTTCAGCAATGGCTGCTCTACCAGCTAATATCGCGCCATATCTGTCCGGAAATAACCCTAGAAAAGAAGCAGCGATACTTACGCAAACTACTATGCTCACTAATCCTAATGCGATTCGTGTTTTTGCACTTTGTCCTTTAAATATTTTGCTTATCAACCTGAATTCCTTTCATTCTTTTATTCTTTTATTTACGATAATAAAGTCTGTTTTGATATTTTTTAGGTATCTTATTGTGAAGTAATAGCATTACTATTTATTTTCTTCACTCGCATCGCTGCCATCGGAAACAATCGATTCTAAAGACTCCCCTTCTTCGCCTAACACGCCTCTGGCTTGATTTAGTACCGGAAGCGGGTCTACAAAGCGCCATACGGGTAAAGTTCCCATAACACTCCCTAGCAACACGCCACTCCGGGCTAACCAAGCGACATACCCCGCCGAAACACCTGCTGAAACAGCTAAAGTACTGCCAACGGTTGTTTTATTAAAAACAATATCTTGATCGAGCTCTTGGCGCATCTCATCTAATCCGCTAATAAAATTATTTGTCTGTATTAACATTAGCGGATCATCTTTCATTAAAAAATTATCAATATCATTTTGAAGCTGAGATTGTTGTTCTTCAATCGTATTTTTTTGCAATATTTTCAATACAGTAGCGGTATTAACATTATTGTTGCTAACCTGCTGTTCACCATCACTATTAAAAGAAGTAACAGCAGTGTTGATGACTTGCTGTTGATCCTGAAATGCATCTTGTTCAAAGTTATTAATTTGTTCAGGCTCTCCACCTCCTAAACTTTCTTCAGCGCTTTCTTCTATCTCTTCTTGTAGAGCTTCTTCAACTTCCTCTTCTAACATTGTTTCAAGATCTAAAACTTCCTGTTCTAGCTCAACACTGTCAAGTGGAATAAAAATAGGGGTATTAACTACACTCACTCTTTCTTCAATAATTTCTGTAACTTCAGTCGTTTCTGTCATTTCAATATCTACACTAGATACTTTTTGCGGCTGGCTACTAATACTCTCGAGCGTTCCTTGACTATCAATATAGCTCACTATGACGGATATGTTAGTCCCTATATCAGTTGGTTGAAGCACATAACTTGAAGTCGTCGCGGCAGTTATTTCATTACCATTTTTTAGCCACTGAAAAGTAAACTCCCCAAGGCCATCGTCATCGGAAATTAATGAAGTATCTACGACCAATATTTCACCATCACTTAGAGTACCAGTTACTACAACTTTACCTAGTGCAGGGTCATTAACATTAGTGACCAACAAATTAAAACTATCAGTAGCCTTTAAACTACCATTACCATCATCGGCTGTAACTTCGATGGTTAAGCTACCCACATCCGCATTCAAAGGTGTACCACTAAACGTTCGCGTAGCGGCATCAAAACTTAACCAAGCGGGTAATGTTGAACCATTAGTTAACTGCGCGCTGTAAGTTAAACTCTCGCCGCTATCCACATCTTCAAAAGTATCTGCAGCAAAAGTGAAGTTGAAAACGGCATCTTCCATCGCTGATTGGTCTGCAGTCGCACTGTCTAAAGTCGGATCATCATTAGTGTTCGTGATCACCAGCTCAAAACTGTCTGTTGCAGGAATACCACCTTGACCATCATTGGCGGTGACTTCAATGTTGATCGTTCCCACATCACTATTCAGCGGTGTGCCAGTAAATGTGCGAGTATTTGTATCAAAACTTAACCAAGTTGGTAACGGTATGTTTCCAACTAGCTGTGCGCTATAGGTCAAGCTATCACCACTATCGACATCGCCAAAAGTATTAGCGGCCAAGGTGAAATTGAACGCGTTGTCTTCCGTCGCTGATTGGTCTGCAGTCGCACTGTCTAAAGTCGGATCATCATTAGTGTTCGTGATCACCAGCTCAAAACTGTCTGTTGCAGGAATACCACCTTGGCCATCATTGGCGGTGACTTCAATGTTGATCGTTCCCACATCACTATTCAGCGGTATGCCAGTAAATGTGCGAGTATTTGCATCAAAACTTAACCAAGTTGGTAACGGTATGTTTCCAACTAGCTGTGCGCTATAGGTCAAGCTATCACCACTATCGACATCGCCAAAAGTATTAGCGGCCAAGGTGAAATTGAACGCGCTGTCTTCCGTCGCTGATTGGTCTGCAGTCGCACTGTCTAAAGTCGGATCATCATTAGTGTTCGTGATCACCAGCTCAAAACTGTCTGTTGCAGGAATACCACCTTGGCCATCATTGGCGGTGACTTCAATGTTGATCGTTCCCACATCACTATTCAGCGGTGTGCCAGTAAATGTGCGAGTAAATGTATCAAAACTTAACCACGAAGGTAATGCTGAACCATTAGTTAACTGCGCGCTGTAAGTTAAACTATCGCCGCTATCCACATCACCAAACGTGTTTGCAGCAAAAGTAAAGTTGAAAACGGCATCTTCCGTCGCTGTTTGATCTGCGATGGCATTGTTTAAAATGGGATCGTCATTACTGTTAGCAATCACAAGTTCAAAGCTATCGACGGCATTCAAGCCACCATTACCATCATTGGCTATAACTTCGATGGTTAAGCTACCCACATCCGCATTCAAAGGTGTACCAGTAAATGTTCGAGTAGCGTTATCAAAACTTAACCAAACCGGTAACGCTGAACCATTAGTTAACTGCGCGCTGTAAGTTAAACTATCGCCGCTATCCACATCACCAAACGTGTTTGCAGCAAAGGTAAAGTTGAAAACGGTATCTTCCGTCGCTGTTTGATCTGCGATGGCATTGTTTAAAATGGGATCGTCATTACTGTTAACAATCACAAATTCAAAGCTATCGACGGCATTCAAGCCCCCCTTGCCATCATCGGCTGTAACTTCGATGGTTAAGCTACCCACATCCGCATTCAAAGGTGTACCAGTAAATGTTCGAGTAGCGGCATCAAAACTTAACCAAGCGGGTAATGCAGAACCATTAGTTAACTGCGTGCTGTAAGTTAAACTATCGCTGCTATCCACATCTTCAAACGTATTTGCAGCGAAGGTGAGGTTGAACGCACTGTCTTCAGTCGCCACTTGATCTGCAATAAAATGAACTAACGTTGGATCGTCATTGACCGCGCTAACAAGTAAGTGGATTACCCCATCACTAGGACCTGCTCCTAAAGCGTCTTCAATGTGTGTTGTGATATAAACATCACGGTCGTTATTTGCTGTTGGAAGGAATTCAACATTTGCCAATGCGGCATTAACATCCGTCACTGAACCATTTATCGTCCATATGCCAGATGTACTGTTATAGGAGCTAGAAGCACTTCCAAATACCCCCGTGCTCAATGAGCCTGATGTAGTGTCAGATAAAACCAGTGTTGCGGTGATAGTTTCTGCATTATCAACATCGGTTACAACAATATTATCAAAAGAAACAATGCTATCTCCCTCAATATAATTTTTAACTTGAGTTTGATTAGTTGCGCTAGGCACATCATTCATATTAATTATTTCAGACGTTTCTGCACTTGTTAATATTTCAGTTGTCCCCTGTGCATCCTTAAAACTGACCACAACACTTATTTTACTTCCAACATCGGCACCTGATAACGTATACGTTTCATTCGTTTCAGCACTGATATTTAAACCATCTCTTAACCATTGATAGCTAAAGACCCCCAACCCATCTTGATCGCTAATAGTGCTAGTATCGGCGGACAATACATCACCTTCCAAAGTTGCACCGATGATCGTTACATTGCCTAAAGGAGTGTCATTGACATTACTTGTCGTCAAAGTAAAACTATCGCTAGCAACCACACCACCTTGGCCATCATTGGCACTCACTGTGATATTGATACTACCAACATCATTATTAAGTGGCGTACCGCTGAAGGTGCGGGTCGCACTATCGAAAGCTAACCAATCAGGTAAAGCACCACCACCAAGTAACTGTGCTGAATAAATTAATGATGCTCCGCTATCCAAATCATTAAATGTATTCGCGGCAAACATAAAATTAAAAGCACTTTTTTCAGTACTAACCTGGTCAGCAATTAAGTGCGCAAGTGTTGGGTCATCATTAACAGCAGTGACTTGCAGGGAAATAACGCCATCAACAGGGCCTGCACCTGATGCATCTTCAATATGAGTGGTGATATAGGTATCAATATCATAATCACTCGAGGGTACAAAAGCTGTCGCAGCTAATGCGGCATTAACATCATTTACAGTACCTGTTACCGTCCAAACTCCAGTTACCGAATGATAAGAGCTCGTTACTGTTGCAAAGGTTCCGGAGGTCAGTTCACCAGCAGAAGGATCTGCCAATGTCAGACTGGCAGTAATAATATCGCCAGAGTCGACGTCACTCACAACGATATCGTTTAAAGCCACATTAATGTCGCCTTCTGTATAATTTTGTACTTGGTTCATTTCTGTTGCATTAGCAGCGTCATTAATATTAACGACGGCAGTGGTCGCAACACTTACGACACTTTCTGTAGTGCCAACTGGCAACCCATTATCTAAGTAGCTAATCACCACAGTGATGGCTTTATCGACGTCATTATTTCCGAGCGTATAGCTCGCACTATTTGCACCTGAAATATTAATGCCATTGCGTTGCCATTGATAACTAAAAGTACCCAATCCATCGGGATCGTTTAATGCAGAGGTATCTGCGTTAAGGGTTTCTCCTTGCTTCGGTGTACCATTTATAAACACACTACCCGTAGGTATATAATTACTACCTGTCACAGTGGCTGTCGTCTCACTAGCAACAACTTCAGAGGTACCATGCAAATCGGTATAACTTGCCACTACTTTAAGAGTTTGGTTATCGTCACTAACGGTAATGGTGTAGGTATTTTCTGTTGCACCGACTATATCAATACCATTCCGTTGCCATTGATAGTTAATGACACCTAAGCCATCTTGGTCAAGCAAATCATTATTAACAGTAAGTATATTACCGACGGTCGTAGTACCTGTTATCGAAATAGTACCTGTTGGTAGGTCATTAATATTCGTAACAGCAATCGTTTGTTCACTAGTAATGGTTTCTAATGTCCCTTGAGCATCGGTATAACTCACTTGATATGAAATAACCGAACCAACATCGGCATCGTCAAGCATATAAGAGCTTGTTGTCGCACCACTGATAGCAACACCATCTCGCAACCATTGATAATTAAACGAGCCCAATCCATCATCGTCAGCTAGAGTAGAGGTATTTGCAGTTAAAATTTGGTTTTCTATCACTGAACCGGTGATCGTGGCAGTACCATTTGGTAAGTCATTACTGTTAGAAATAATGAGATTAAAACTATCTGTTGCTGCGATTCCACCATTGTTATCATTGGCAATCACTTCAATCGAAAGCGTTCCTATATCATCATTTGTAGGCGTTCCACTAAAAGTTCGTGTATTTGAATCGAAATTTAACCAAGCCGGAATTAAAGCGCCACCAACTAGTTGCGTGGAGTAACTAATATTATCGCCACTATCAATATCACTAAAAGTATTTGCTGCAAAAGTGAAAGTGAATAGCGAATCTTCAGTCGCAGTTTGATCATTAATGTCATGCTCAAGAGTGGGATCATCATTACTATTTGCTATGACAAGTTCAAAACTATCTGATGCAGGTATACCACCATTGCCATCATCTGCAATCACTTCAATGGAAATAGTTCCTACATCTTGATTGAGGGGTATACCACTAAAAGTACCAGTGATCGCATTAAAGTTCAGCCAACTTGGTAATGTGCCCCCACCTAGTAATTGAGCGCTATAGGTAATAGTATCGGCGTTATCAATGTCCTTAAAACTGTGTTCAGGCAAGATGAAATTAAACAAAGTATCTTCACTAGCCGATTGATCAGGAATGCTACTCTCTAAGGTTGGGTCATCATTCTCAGGCGCCACAGTTAAGATGATCAAACCATCAATTGGCCCCGTATTAGCCACATCCTGAATATGAGTGGTGATTGTTGTATTAATGTCATTGTTGGTGTTCGGCGTAAACGCGACCGCTGCTAAGGCGGCATTGACATTCGCTACACTGCCGGTAATAGTCCAAACACCTGTACTACTGCTATAACTGCTGGTCGAATCGCCAAATGTGCCCGTGGTTATAGTGCCTGTAGCTACATCAGCCAAAGTTAAACTTGCCGTGACTATTTCATTGCTATCAAACTCAGTGATCACGATATCATCCAGCGCGATACTCGCAGCACCTTCAGTATAATTTTTAACTTGAGTTAGATTAGTTGCCGTTGGCGCATCATTTTCGGCTGTTACATTCAAGCTGATAGAGCCATCAATTGGCCCCGTATTAGCCGCATCCTGAATATGAGTAGTGATTGTTGTATTAATGTCATTATTGGTATTCGGCGTAAACGCCACCGCTGCTAAGGCAGCGTTCACATTAGCGACACTGCCAGTAACAGTCCAGACACCAGTAGTGCTGTTATAATTACTGGTCGAATCGCCAAAGGTGCCCGTGGTTAAAGTGCCTGTAGCTACATCAGCCAAAGTTAAACTTGCCGTGACTATTTCATTGCTATCAAACTCAGTGATCACGATAGCATCCAGCGCGACACTCGCAGCACCTTCCGTATAATTTTTAACTTGAGTTAGATTAGTTGCCGTTGGCGCATCGTTTTCAGCTGTCACATTCAGGCTGATAGAGCCATCAATTGGCCCCGTATTAGCAGCATCCTGAATATGTGTGGTAATAGTGGTATCGAGATCGTTGTTTGTTGCTGGCGTAAATGCCACCGCCGCTAGTGCTGCGTTGATATTACTAACAGTGCCCGTCACAGACCACACACCTGTACTACTGTTATAACTACTGGTTGCAGCACCAAAAGTGCCAGTTGTTAAAACACCAGCCGTTACATTCGCTAAGGTTAAACTCGCGGTAACCGTTTCATTACTATCAAGCTCGGTAATGACAATGTCATCTAGAGCAACACTTGCATCGCCTTCGTTATAATTTTTTACTTGGGTCAGATTGGTGGCCGAAGGGGCATCATTATCAGCTGTGACATTAAGATTAATAATGCCATCGCTTGGCCCTGTGCTAGCCGCATCTTCAATATGTGTACTTATAGTGGTATCGAGATCGTTGTTTGTTGCTGGCGTAAATGCCACCGCCGCTAGTGCTGCGTTGACATTACTAACAGTGCCCGTCACAGACCACACACCTGTACTACTGTTATAACTACTGGTTGCAGCACCAAAAGTGCCAGTTGTTAAAACACCAGCCGTTACATTCGCTAAGGTTAAACTCGCGGTAACCGTTTCATTACTATCAAGCTCGGTAATGACAATGTCATCTAGAGCAACACTTGCATCGCCTTCGTTATAATTTTTTACTTGGGTCAGATTGGTGGCCGAAGGGGCATCATTATCAGCTGTGACATTAAGATTAATAATGCCATCGCTTGGCCCTGTGCTAGCCGCATCTTCAATATGTGTACTTATAGTGGTATCGAGATCGTTGTTTGTTGCTGGCGTAAATGCCACCGCCGCTAGTGCTGCGTTGACATTACTAACAGTGCCCGTCACAGACCACACACCTGTACTACTGTTATAACTACTGGTTGCAGCACCAAAAGTGCCAGTTGTTAAAACACCAGCCGTTACATTCGCTAAGGTTAAACTCGCGGTAACCGTTTCATTACTATCAAGCTCGGTAATGACAATGTCATCTAGAGCAACACTTGCATCGCCTTCGTTATAATTTTTTACTTGGGTCAGATTGGTGGCCGAAGGGGCATCATTATCAGCTGTGACATTAAGATTAATAATGCCATCGCTTGGCCCTGTGCTAGCCGCATCTTCAATATGTGTGCTGATAGTGGTATCGAGATCGTTGTTTGTTGCTGGCGTAAATTTTACTACTGCTAAGGCGGCATTAACATTCGTCACACTCCCAGTTATTGTCCAAACACCGGTAATGCCGTTATAACTGCTGCTCGAAGTACCAAAGGTCCCCGTCGTTAAAGCGCCCGCAGCCACATTGGCCAAAGTTAAACTCGCAGTGACAGTTTCATTGGCATCAATATCAGTGACCACGATAGCATCCAGCGCGATACTACTATCGCCTTCATTGTAGTTATGCACTTGGGTTAAATTGGTGGCTGTTGGTAGATCATTTTGTGGGTTTACATTAAGGCTGATAATGCCATCAACAGGACCAGTCGAGGCCGAATCTTCAATGTGGGTAATGATGCTAGTATTAAGTTCATAATTGGCTACGGGCGTAAACGTCACAGCAGCTAAAGCGGCATTAACATCACTCACAGAACCAGAAACAGTCCAAAAACCTGAAGCACTATCATACAAACTGGTCGCAGAACCAAAGGTTCCTGTCGATAGGCTGCCCGCATTAATATCAACGAGGGTTAATTTTGCCGTGATAACGTCATTTAAATTGCTATCGGTAACCACAATATCATCTAGGTCGACACTGATTGCATCTTCATCGTAAGATACAGTGCTTGTCATATTGGTCGCAGTAGCAGGGGAATTAGTAATTAAGGTCAAGCCATTAATATCACCAGAAAAAGACAGATCACTGCCATCGAATAATAATGTGGCGGAAGCATTTGTCGGTGACGTTGCATCCAAAATAAAAATATCATTATCAGTAACGGTTAATTCGTTATCACCAACTTCCTCATCATCATCATCACCAATCGTTATAAGGATATTACCCGCATTCAAAGTAGTACCTGCGATCACGGTTGTTTTTTCAATCAGTTCTAGTCCATAAATTTTTTCTTCTATTCCAACGTCATCTCCATCTATAAATGTCCCTATTTTTCCTACTGTTCCTGCAAGAGGATTCCCCGTTCCAGTAATGACAGCACGATAAATTTTGTCATCATCAACTGTATTAAGCCCCACTAGATGTATGGAATCTTCTTCTTGAGAAAATAAAAAATCACCTGCATTTAAAGTCACACCAGCAACCACGGTTTCTTGCTCAACTAAAGTTACTGCATATAACTTTTTAGATGCCAAACCATTGATTAGAATACTGAACTCGCCTTTACTATAATCATTAAGGACATCAGGTCGAAACACAACCAAATCATTTTTATCAACGGTCAAGGTATTAGTACTTTTAAGCTTTTCCACATTATCAACCGAAAATAGAATATCACCTTGCTTAAGGTCATAGTGATTGTCAACGTCTGTACCAATGGTGATATCAACGGATACATAGTGCAAAGCATTTACTTGCACATCATTATTCCCGCCAACACTTGCAGGATTAAAAGCATCAAAGTCAATCACCGAGGAAACTGTACCATCGGTAGTAGCAGAAGGTGAGCTATCAGTGTCAAAACTTAAATTAGGATCTGAAACCTCTAATACCTCACCCGCAGTCCAGTCGTTTAGACTAGGTACTCCAGAATCTGAAACATCGTCATCAGTAGTCAACCATAAGGCATTACCTTGGGCTAGAGCATTGAGAGTGATTGTGCCGTCTGTTGGTGCAGAAGCTTCTGCGTCTTCGATATGGGTGGTAATTGTTACCTGGTCTGTGGTTGTTTGGGAGACAGGAGAAAAACTGACCGCAGCAAGCGCGGCATTCACATCACTCACAGAACCTGAAACAGTCCATACACCCGTACTACTATTATAACTACTTATGGCAACGCCAAAAGTACCCGTAGTCAAACTACCCGCCGCTGTATTTGTCAGCGTTAATGTAGCGGTTACAATATCACTCGTATCTTGATCGGTAATGACGATATCATCTAGCGCAACAACGGCAGTGCCTTCAATATAATTTAGCGTTTGGAAGAGGTTAGTTGCTTCAGGTACATTATTAGGTGAAGTGGAGAATAACGATAAACCATTTATTTCACCGTCACTGCTAATGTAAAGATTGATATCCGAACCATCAAATAAAATTTGTGCATCAACGTCGGTATTAGGAGTTCCATCCTGTTCAGATTGGTTAACTGTTAAAGCCACAATATCAATCTGTTGAGCTGCAACGGTTGTACCACCAGAAGAGCCAACAGTGACCGGATCATTAACCGTTATCAATATAGTGCCAGCAGAAACAGTTTGACCACCTACGACCATTCCTGATTCAACCAATTCAAGCCCCTGAATTTGCTTGTCAGGGTCACTCAAATACTCACTGCCAGACAGTAGTTTTTGAAGACCCGCTGCATCAGTATAAGTAGAAATATCAGCATGTACCGCAGCGTCAGAACGTGCCAAAAGGTAAGTTCCAGCGGTTAACACCGTGCCATCACCAATAACAGTATCTTTTTCAACAATAGATACCGCATGAATATTAGCAGCTGTTACATCATCTGATTCAAAAATCGCATCTTCAAGAAGAAACTCAAAGGTATAGGTGGAAGGAGTAAAGACCAGAAGATCAGTATTATTAACATTAATAGTGCCACTATTAACTGTCGGAACAGACTTATCTGGATTACCACTATCTGGATTTATTATCGATACAACTATTTGCCCAACTTGCAGGTCATAGGTTCCAGATACACCATCAACAAAGGTATCAACAGTGACAGCAGTACTGACATAATGCATTGCCATCAAGTCTGCAGGTAAAGTGTTATTTTCCGTATAAAAAGTACCATCGGTTTCACCGCTCGAGCCATCTCCTGACTCAAGTGTTAATGAAGGGTCAGAAAAAGATAAAATATCATGATTAACACCACCTCCGGCTTCACTATTAGCAGTACCATTGGTAGTTAACCACAGCTCACCGCTAGTTGCTAAAACATGCTGCCATGTTCCCTGCGCATCCTGGGTAAACGCGATTTGAGTGTTAATTTCACCGGTCTGATATTCAAGCTCCCAATTTCCACCTAATTCGGTTGCCCCTGTAGTATCATTACTTGCGGCGACATCTGCGCCAGTCAACTCAGCTAAAGAGTTAATTAACTGCTCACCACTTAAATTACCCGCTAAATCACAGCCATAAATAAGAATATCGGCATCCTCATCAAAAACACTCTGCCAAGCACCAATTTGCTCAGAGTATTGGTCGAGGTTATCCGTACTTAGCCAAGCGCTGCCTAATTGAATACCACCTTCGTTACCATGACTAATGAGATGCACTGCATCGAGTTCTGAATGAGTAGTTAACAAATCTGTTATTTGTTGTACGCCATCTTCTTCAGCATCTAGCATATAAACTAAATAATCACTGCCACTATCCGTTGATATCCCTTCCATCAACTGAAGATAATCGGGGGTGCGCGGATCAACAATAATCAATTCTAATGGCTGTTCATTTATTTGCGATGCTGTCACCGCTGCATCGGCAAGTAATTGCCCTAAATCATCGCTATTATGTTGTGCTTGTTGATCGGCAAAAAAAGTTGCTAAGCCATCCAAAGCGAGATTCGAAGAAGGGCTATCAACGCTTGGTTCTTCGCTTGAAGTGTTACTCGTCACTTGATTAACAAATTGACTGGTCCATTGATCTAATTCAACTTGAGAGGTGAAGTGTTCGTCACTCTGCTCCGTAGTAAATGAGGAGCCATCGATCATTCCACCAACTAATTCAGCAGAAAGTAAAATTTTAGGCTCAAGTGTTTCAAGACTAAAAGGCGGCGTCACTTTTTTATGCTTTGTCAAAGCATGCTTCAAGCGAGTTGTTTTAAAAAAACTCAAGCAAATTGGTTTCAGCCAATTCATAGTCTACTTCCTGTAAAAATAGCGATACGACCAATTAGGGTGAACCTTGAACCATGTGACATTAGTTGGTGCTTGCCACAGCAACAGCGTTAAATTTCATCTCACATTTTAAACCAGCGGGGATTTTAAACTCGGGATTGGGTAATTCTAACCTAACCCCAAAAGTACGACTTGCGGCATCGCCCATTCGATCAACGGCAACAACCTGCGCTTGTTTGGGATCATCTGAATATAACTCTGGGTAAACTAAACCGACCATACCAATCTCTATTTTTCCAAATAGCTCCATTGGCACGATGGCTTCAATCAGTAAAGGGTCAAACTGTGCAATACGAACAATAGGGAGATCTTCTACATATTCACCTTCTGCCTTGAACTTCTGAATCACAAAACCATCAAATGGCGCGCGAATAGTTTTTTGCTTTACTTGTTCCTTAGCCCGTTGCAATTCAAGTTTTCGCACTTTTTTCATATCTTTTGCTTGCTGCACTTCCCAATTAGATAACTCGACTTCTCGATCCGCTTCATCTTTACTTTTGTAAGACACAACGTTACGTTCATACAGTTTGCCAATACGAGCTTGATATTTTTCATCAAAGGCCAGATTTACTTTGCTTAAGTTAATTTCTGAATCTATGTCTGCACGCACTTTCGCTAAGGCTAATGAAGCCCGTTCAATGCCACTCTCTAAGGTAGCAATGACCTGCCCTTTCTTGACCCAGTCACTACGTTCAACTTTTACAGCATCAAGCACACCGGAAACAGCGCTGCTCACATCTACAACTTTATAAGGATTAATGACACAATCTACCGGTTGGAACTCCTCCGCTACGGCTAAATCTGTCGCGACAACAGAAACAAAACCGATAACAATAAAACGTACTGAGGCTAACATTTTTTCTAAACCGGTAAGGGCAGAGTTTAAATACTGATTGCTTTTTAAATTCATACTGTTATCCATGTATGCGGAAATTTATTTATCTATAAAACCATTGTAGTTTAAAATACGAAGAATACCTAAAAAGTAGTAATGGTTATTTAAAAATCAGGTGAGAATTACAAATATGATGGGGAGCAAATTAATAGCGTTGACTTGTTAGCTAAGTACTTAGTCTTTATTTTATTGAAAATGAGTGGAGATGGAGAGTGTGAGTGTTCGGAATAGGTAAGCGGCGAAGCTTTCTGGTTGATGATTAACTTTCACAATAACTTTCGCGGCTAAATAGTGCTCAGTATAATTTACAAACATCAATTCAACTTGATACACAGCCTCAAGCACTGTTCGTCCCTCTTTATCTCGAGCATCAACGAGTATTGCACCGCCACCAGCAGTCCCTAGTTTAGCACTCGGTAATTGGAATGACGCCTGTGGAATTTCTTGTCCAGTCGTAGCATTGAAGGTTGAAAAAGGCTGACTATTTAACTTAACCTGCCAATTGAGCTGCTTAATTTTAAGTTGTTCAAACTTATTCTGAGGAATAATCGCTTTGACAGACACTTTATTTAGGTCAATAACAAAACCTAAAATATCTCCTTTACGATAAAAACGACCGGGCATATCCAGTGCTTTGGGGATAGATATCACTCCGGCCAATTCACTCTTTACCACTAAGCTATCAATTTCAACTTGTATATCCGCTAGCGTTGCTTGAGCATGTTGAATATCTAATTTAATAACCTGAGTTGCCAAAGGCCCTTCCATAAATGCTTGATTTTCTCGCATTTCAAGTTCCGCTATTTGTGCTTGAATCAATTGTTTTTTAGTTACTAACTCTGGATTTTCAAGTTCAAATAAAATATCGCCGACCTTCACTTTATCATTATTATTTTTCAATACTGCTTTCATAAAACCGTCACTTTTTACTCGTATAGAGGCGGCTTCTGGTAAGGTTGCAATCCCTTCAATATGTGAACTCCAATGCAAAGGATAAAAGAGCAACAACAAAAGCAATGAAACGATTGGTAAAGTCGTTAACGTTAATCGCTTAAATCGACCGTGTGCTTTTGCTACCTTAAGTAATGCGGTAAGTGCTGAGAAAGTCGGCCATAGCAGCTGTTGTATCAAATACCATACAGCTAAAATAACGCCGATAATAAAATAATGGCTAGCAACAAAAAAAGCGATGCTAAAACTGATAAGTAGCTTGTAAATACCTGCTGCTACACCATAAAAAACGAACCAACTACGTTCTCCATCGGCGGTTAATGGACAACAATTTACTAAAGCTGAGCGGTCCAACCCCAATAGAAAACGCTGACACAGATAGCCAAGATATTTATTTGAGCGACTCGCGAGATTAGGAATTTCAATCGCATCAGAAAAGACATAATAACCATCAAAGCGAAGCAAAGGGTTACCATTCACAAACAGTGTCGACAACCCTGCGACAACGGCAATATTAAAGGCAATATCACGCCCAATACCGTCATCCATCATCGACCAAATAATAATGCCTAAGGCCGCTAATAATAACTCAATAAAAATGCCCGCCGCGGCGACCATCATACGTTGATGTTTATTGCTAAACTGATGGCTAGTGGAGGCATCGACATAGGGGACCGGCATAAACACGATAAATAAGACTCCCATATCATGCACTTCACCGCCCCAATATTTGGTTGAAATCGCGTGCCCTAGTTCATGAATAAATTTAACCAAAGGATATAACAACCAGATAAGAACTAGGTTTTGAGGCCCCATAAAGCGTACCGAAAAATGCTCTGCCAATGCTTGCCAATGACCTAAAGCAACACTGCTACCCAACACAATTAAGCATGCACTGAGTATCAATACCCAGCGATTAAATACTCCTGTCAATAAAGGCGTAACCTTCTCAAGCCATAGGTCAGGATCCCACAACGATAACTTAAATGATAAAGGGCGCGACCAAATACGCATTTTTTTCTGTCGTTGATGTTGGCTATAGCGCTGATAAAGATCCTGAACAGAAACAGGAATGTCACCTTGTAATAAACCTTTCAGCTGAAGCGTAGCAATAACGTTAATAATATCGACGTGTTCAAGCGTTTGCTCCCCCTCGAGGTCGAGACAATGCTGATAGGCTTGTTCAATACTATTTGAGCCGTCAAGGCATTGAATAAACTGAAACACCAATTCCGTGCAACGAAAATGCGAGCTCGACAGCGTATCCGCAACAATATGCCATGTTCGTTGACGATACACATGCTGATAAAAAGTCACATGCGACCGAAGTTTAGGTTTAAGCTGGGCAATTGAACCCCATGTCTGTTGGTCAACTCTCATGGTTTAAGGCGTCCATGACCAAAGCCACAAACGCAACCAGTCTGTTAAGCGGTGTAGTCCTATCCAAGCCAGACTTTTTTGACCCACTTCTATTTTCCCTAACCCTGCCATGCCAGGACGTAATAGTATATTGTCAGGCAAATGCTCAGAGGAAAGGCTTGCTTCGGTTCGATACCAAGTGTAATCCCCTTCTTGCTCATAGACGATAGCCACTTGCTCGATCGTTAACGGTATAGAGTGATTAGGGTAAGCGGTTAACATCAATGAACCTTTTTGCCCTGTTTGCAAATATGCGATATCACGTTCATGAATTTTTAATACCACACGGTAATCATCTAACGGGGCTACCTCAAAAAGTACCTGCCCTTGTTCGACGGGTGCCCCTAATGAACGAGACAAATCCCCCTCAATAATAATTCCAGATAATGGAGAAAGTAGTTTGGCGCGTTGTAGACGACTATCAGCTTGATCGATATGTATGTCTGTTTGTGCAATTTGTGCTTTAATAATCCGTGATTTAGCATGGCTTAATGTCGCAAGTTCCTGCCGATATTGCTTTTGATATTCTTCTTTTTTACTCAACCAACCACGCTTTTCTAACTGTAAAGGACGATCGTCAAGTTGAGCCAATAGTTCCCCCTTTTGTACTTGCTCTCCTGCACGCGCAAAAGCGCTGTCGATATAACCGTCAAAGGGTGCAACCACTGCGCGTTGTATACGTCCCTCAAGCGCTGCCTCGGTACTCACTCTGAAGTCACTATCAA
The DNA here is from genome assembly GCF_037546705.1 of Vibrio sp. 2-Bac 85. NCBI lineage: Bacteria > Pseudomonadati > Pseudomonadota > Gammaproteobacteria > Vibrionales > Vibrionaceae > Vibrio > Vibrio sp. 2-Bac 85. The sequence continues at coordinate 37,189 of NZ_JALAAB010000022.1, forward strand.
TAACAAAGGTCATCATCAATAACAAAATAACACCAAACGCTAAAGGTAATTTACCAAACCTACCTTGATTTAGCCGCGTTAAATAAGCACGGGAACGACCCATTATGTGTTCTGGAATACTTTGAGTACCGCGTTGATGCAACCCTACTAAGGGGCCCAACATGCTAGCTAAGAGAGTAAGCTCAGTTAAATATTTAGAAGCCATAAGCTTGGTGTCAGCATGATCATCTATTGTATTTTGATAAGCTAAATCCTGTTCAAGCTTTTCTTTGTTAGATAGCTTTTCGTTAGACAGTTTTTTGGTGGACAGTTTTTTAGTAGACAGAGCTTGTGATTGAAATTCACATAATAATATTGCAATCGTTTGTGCATTATTTTTAAGCGGTATAGAGATTAAGGCGTTATTCTCATGTTGTACATGTTGTAATAGTAATCGCTGATGTTCTGGGTAATCAGTAAGTTCTTCAACCTGTGAACTTAGAAAATATCGTCCTTCTGTTTCGTTTTTCACTTCAATCATCGCCTGTTGTAAATTAACAACTAGGTTACTACGCTGATCAAAATGAGCACTATGTGACAACACTTTTACTTCAACGTCGTTGCCATTAACGATACCTAATGAGACTCGATCAAACGGCCAACAACGTGAAACTTCATTGACTAACGTCATGTTAGCTTGTTGCGTTTCGGAGCAAGACAAGATCGCCTGAATAATCACTAAATAATTTGAAGGGATTTGCTTAGGCTGCTCATGATGATGCTTCTCAGACTTTTCTTTTAATGAGTCCTGTGGCTGTCTGACAGTATCGCCAGTTTTTTCAATATTGTTTAATAATAATTGTAACCAACTTTGCCCCCATTTCAGCATCTGTAACAACACCGCTTGTTGATTAATTTTAGCTTCGACCTCAAGGATCACTGCACCAGATGAATCGGCACAAAAGGAAAGCGGAAAAGCAATGATCAGTGTGTCATTAGATTTTTTAGCCGTATTGTTATCTCTGGACAACGGTTTACCCATGGTCACTACTGGAGATAATTGAGCTTTCAATAAAGGCAAACTCTGCAATAACCTATCACAATCAATGGATTGGTTCGGCCAGTAAGCAATCGGTTGATCATCACTACCTTGATGAAAATGCTTAACAACTATTGATGCTTGAACATTTGGAATCATCAAGCATAGTTGTTCAAGCCAATTCTGAATTATCACTTACATCAACTTCCTGTAGATAAATTTATGTTCGCAGAGACGAACTAAAGTGCATAGCCATTTGACTTGCCTCGAAAAGGTAAGCAAAAAATATTGAGAATATAATCTCAATACAGAACAATTATTAAATAACAGGTTTAATATTTAGAAAACTGGTAAACGGCCACAATAAAACTCTATATTTAATACTCAAATAGGGTTAATCAAAGAGAGTATATACCCGTTATCATTCAAAGCACAAAAATCACAACGGCCTTGAGATATATAACTTTTAAGTATTTATACAATAAGCGATATTAGCATAGACCATTGAATGACGATTGCATCATGGATGAGGAAAATATAATGCTAGATAGTATCTACTTTCAATCAGTTAACCGTTCGAAAGTAGAATTAATAAGATGTCTAAGATTACTTTTATAGTAACATCAAGAAAAATGTATTGTGATTAAATACCATAATCACGCTCTACTTTTGAAATACGTACTTTGAAACTATCGTACCAAGATTTACGTCCTGATTTTTGAGCCTGTAGATGTTCGCTGTTAGCTTTCCATTTTTTAATTGCCTCTAAATCAGCCCAGTAAGAGACGGTAATGCCCAACTCCTCCCTCGCGGATTCAATCCCTAAAAAACCTGGTTGCTGCAGCGCGAGTTCAACCATTCTGGCAGCCATCTCATTATAACCGTCCTCTTTTTCAGTACGAGTAGAAGTAAAAATCACTGCATAATAAGGCGGAGTAGGTGTATTCGCGATTGCTGACATAATGGCTCCAGAGAATTAAATGTACGCAATAAAAACATACAATAAGAGTGAAAAAATAAGTATTTTGTAAGCTTATATATCCTGCGTAGTGACATAATGAATAATCAAGACACGCTTTTAGTCGCTTTACGATCAATACAGCCTAAGTCTTTATCTGGGGCGATAACATCTCTGACCAACTGTTTTAATTCGGTTATTTCGGGGAAGCCGCCCTTCTCTTTACGAGACCAAATAAGCGTACCATTTGCGAACATTTCAAATATGCCACCTTCTCCGGGTAATAATGACACCTCATCTAACTCGTTTTCAAAAGTGCTTAATAACTCTTGGGCCATCCACGATGAGCGCATTAACCAGCGACATTTTTTACAATACTTAATTTCTATTTTATTCATGGGTGTAACGCTCCAAAGATAGATTCAATCATTAAAAATAAATAATACTTCAACATCAAGTTTATTACGTGAATTATTGTGTTACACGAACAATTTTTTACTTGAGGTTAAGCAATAAATCGCCAATATTATTGTTCAGCCAGCAGGTTCAACTTTGAAGTACCCGTTTTCTTTGTCTCATTTACTAACCGAAATGGACCGTCGGAATAATGCCAAACTTGCTGATAAGAAGATCGCCCCAAGGCCAATAATAATCAACAGCTCAGACCAAATGATACTCAAACCAGCTCCTCGAAAAGCGACCGCTTGAAAGAAAGCCATATAATGGCGAGAAGGAAAAAACCAAGTTAAAGGTTGTATGATCATCGGTTGACTCTCAATCGGAGTTAATCCACCCGAAAGCATCATCATAGGCATGATCACCATCATCAGTAACAATGCAAACTGCGCCATTGTTCGTGCAATCGTTCCCAAAAAAATACCAATGGCAGCGGAAGCAAATAGATAGATACCAGTTCCGCCAAGTAATAACCATCGAGAACCTGCAACCGGCACATCGAGTAGACCTTCGACAACAAACAACATCGATAACATAAACGCGACAAGAATAATTAACCCATTCGCCCAAACTTTAGCTATCGCAATTTGAAATGAGGTTAACGGCATAACCAATAGATGTTCGATGGTCCCATGCTCACGTTCACGCAACAAAGCTGCACCTGTCAATATGATGGTGAGTAAGGTTATTTGATTAAGTAACGCATTAATTGCACCAAACCACATTCCCGTTCCATTAGGGTTAAAAGCACGCCGCTGAACCAGTGTCACAGGATAAGTAGTAACCTTATCAGAACGATTTATAAAATGATTTACCTCACTGGTAACGATACTCTGAATATAACTATTACCAAGACTTGCCTGTGAAACAGCAGTGGCATCAATATCGATTTGCACACTGGGTTGGTTACCTTCGCGCACCTGTTTTTCAAAATCAGGTGGAATACTCACCACAAACATAAAGCGGTCGTGATCCATTGATTGATCAACTTGATCTGGGCTAATTAACACCGGTACTTTAAAATAAGGAGGATAAAGAGCACTGGCAATACTCCGAGAGAGTTCAGAATGATCTTCATCGACAATCGCAACCGATGCATTATTTACCGACTCACTCATCGCAGTCGCCTGAGTGTAGATGTCTAACGTAAATGCAAATACGATAAATCCAACCACAAAAATATCAGCAAAAACACTACGCAACTCTTTAACGCCAAGCCAGAAGATATTAATCCCAGTTTTGAACATTTAGGCCTCCTGTTTTTTCAAAATAGCAGCCGCAATGACTAAAAATATCGGTCCAAAAAGAGTCAATATAAGCAAGTCGCCGGTTAGGTCAGAGAAACCTAACCCTTTGGTGAATGCAGCGACACTCAAATGCATATAATAGGTTGCAGGCCAAACAGAGCCAATAAAATTACCAACTCCTTCTAAGGTGGAAGTCGGTTGAATCATTCCCGAAAACTGAATCGTCGGCATCAATGACAGAATAGAAGTAGCAAATATAGCGGCAACTTGAGATTTAGTCAGCGAAGAAATTAGTAAACCAAAGCTAGTCGATGCACAAACATACAAAAAAGCACCCAAGGTTAATCCCAATAAACTTCCTTTTAGAGGAACCTGTAACAGAAAGACAACTAACAGCGTCAAAATTACAAAATTAGCCATTCCTATCGCAACATAAGGAAGCTGTTTACCAATCAAATATTCAAACCGGTTGGTTGGAGTAACATAAAAGTTAGTAATTGTTCCAATCTCTTTTTCTCGCGAAATACTAACCGCCATCAAAATAGCTGGGAACAAAAGTAATAACAGAGCGGGGGTTTTAGGGCCAATTGAATAGATAGTTTCAAAGGACGGGTTATAACGATAACGAGATTCGATTAAAACATGTGCAGCAGCACTAGCGTCAATACCAGCATTGGTAGCAAGTTCTGTAAGATAATGGAGATGACTGCCTGCTACATAACCGGCGATAGTACTTGCACGAGTGGTATTAGCACCGTCTATCCATGTTGATATAGTTGTATTTTCACCCTTTTTCAGATTACGTCCAAAGCTAGGAGGGATCTCAATAGCGAGGGTAATATCATTAGACTTTAAGCGCTGTTCAAGTTGGTCTTTGCTATATAAGACAGGTTGTTCGAGAAAATATCGTGAGCCTTCAAAATTACTTAAATATTGTCGACTTTCAGGTGAATGATCCAAGTCTAATGCCGCATAACGTAAGTCTTCAACATCGAGAGAAACACCATAAGCAATAACGATCAGTAAAATCGCACTGCCAAAAAAGGCAAAGGCTAAACGCACTGAGTCTCGCATTACTTCCATTGTTTCAAGATAACTATAAGCGAAAAGACGCTTAAGGCTAAACTGACCAGTAACAGAAAAGCCTTTTTTTGATCTTGTATTAAGAGTTACATTAGGAGTTGCATTAGATGTTGTATTTGATGCAATGCCAACTAAATCAGGAGGCACTTTCGTTGTGCTGGAGTTTTTAGAGACTGTTTCAGCAATGCCTTCTTCAATATAACTAATAAAAGCCGCTTCTAAAGAATCCGCGCCCTTCGCTTCAATTAAGTGTTGAGGAGTATCACAAACAAGTACTTGACCTGCATTCATCAATGAAATGCGATCACAACGTAATGCTTCATTCATAAAATGTGTTGAAATAAAAATAGTCACTTTATCGTGGCGAGATAATTCAACTAATAATTGCCAAAAACTATCCCTTGCAACGGGATCTACACCCGAAGTTGGTTCATCGAGGATCAACATTTCAGGCTCATGAATGACCGCCACTGCAAGGGAAAGACGTTGACGCATACCAAGCGGGAGCGATGATGAAAGGGAGTTCATATGTTTACTTAAATCAAAACGGTTAACCAAGGTAGCAATACGCTCAATCGTTTTTTTAGCACTGAGATGAAATAAGCGAGCATGTAATGTTAAATTTTGCTCCACGGTTAGTTCACCATAAAGTGAAAAGGCTTGTGACATAAAACCAACACGATGCCTGATTGCTAAGTTATTGGCATCAACTAGTTTACCAAATAAGAAAGCTTCTCCCTCTGAAACGGGCAACAAACCAGTTAACATTTTCATGGTGGTGGTTTTACCACATCCATTCGAGCCAAGAAAACCAAAGATCTCGCCAGCCTGAATTTCAAAACTAACATTATTAACGGCAACGAAATCACCAAAACGCCGAGTTAATCCCTGTGCTTTAATGGCTACAACGCCTTGTTTGTTGTCTAAAGGAGGGATCACCAGTTCGTTCGCTGTACCTCGTTTTTCTTTAGGTAATAAACGAACAAATGCAGTCTCGATATCTTTTGCACCTGTTTTAGCTTTTAGTGCCAGTGGAGTCCCGGTATCAATAATTTTTCCATCATCCATTGCCACTAACCAATCAAAACCTTCCGCTTCATCCATATAAGCGGTGGAAACAAGCACACTCATGCTAGGGCGTTCGCTACGAATATCTGTAATTAACTGCCAAAACTGGCGACGAGAAAGTGGATCAACCCCCGTGGTTGGTTCATCTAATATCAATAAATCAGGATCATGGATAAGCGCACAACAAAGCCCTAATTTTTGTTTCATCCCGCCTGAAAGTTTACCCGCAGGACGAGATAAGAAAGCGCTAAGCCCCGTTGCATTAGTGAGCCTGTCAATACGGGTTTTGCGTTCAGTACTGCCCTGCCCAAAAAGTTTACCAAAAAAATCAAGGTTCTCTTCAACGCTAAGCTCTGCATAAAGATTTTTTCCAAGCCCCTGTGGCATATAAGCGATACGCGGTCCGACACTGTTTCGATGCTGCACTGAACCCATATCGCCCCCAAGTACTTCGAGGTAACCTAACTGCAGCTTACGCGCACCTGAAATCAATCCCATCAAGGTAGACTTACCGACACCATCAGGCCCAAGTAAACCGACCATTAAACCCGCAGGTATATCTAACGTGAGATCATTAACAGCAGGCTTATTTCGATAGCAATGTGTTATCCCCTTAAGACAAATAACGGGATGATTTTGTGCAACCATAATAACTCCATCAATTTATAACTAATTGACATTTACTCTTGTTGTCAAAGCAACATTTACAGTAGTTGTTAATCAACATTTTCTGTAGATTTCTGATCGACATTTGAGGGTAATTTCTGAAGAAACTCAGGCCATACAGATGGCGCTTCGCCAGGCAATGGTGTCAATCGAATATAAGCAACACCACGAATACCCGTTTTCACTCGCTCAATATAATTCAAAACCAATTGTTCAGGGACTCGCACTTTGACACGAAACATTAGCTTTTCTCGTTCACTTTGTGTTTCAACCTGTTTTGGCGTAAATTGCGCCTCCGGTGAAACAAAACTCACGGTTGCAGGAATAGCAACATCAAGCACATCTAGCTTAATTCTAGCTTCAGCACCGATGGCAATACGATGAGCCTGCGCGGTGGGTAAAAAAACCTCCATATAAACATCAGCGAGATTGATCAGCGTCAGCACTTTACCACCACTGCCTAACACTTCACCGGGTTCTGAAAGACGATATAACACTCGACCAATCGTTGGTGAAATCAGTGTTGCATCATCAAGTTGAGTTTGAATTTCAGTGACATTTGCATTGGCAGCATCGACATTGCGTTGTCGTGAAATAAGCATCGCTTGAGCTGCATCTAGGTTTGCTTTAGCCACTGACACATTACTGACTCGAAGGTCATAATTTTCTTTGCTGGTATGACCTTTATCAATCAACGCTTTAACACGAGCAAGCTCTTGTTTTGCAAGAAGTTGTTGAGCCTTGTTCATTGAGATCGATGCTTGCGCAGAAGCAACAAGGCTTTTAGCACTGGCAACATCGGCTTCTGCACGAAGTTTCTGAGCATATAATTGAGCAGTATCAATCTGTGCCAGTGTTTGATCTGCTTGAACAAGATCCCCTTCTTTAACCAGTACCGTTTTAACACGGCCTGCGATTTTAGTGGATATATCAACCTGAACGGCTTCAATTCGTCCATTACTCACCGCAAAATCAGAGGCTAATTGTGGCGCTTTAAATGATTGCCACAGCCACCAACCTGATATAATGACCAGTATTAATACAGAGCCACCTATTAACTGTTTTACACTTTTATTCATGTGCTAAAACCTCGCTATATTTCAGTTCTTTATCACCTCTAAATTGTAGTCTTCTCCTCTGCAAATAAAAACCAATACATTCACAAATTAAAATATAAATTTTATTTTTATTTTATATATTTACAAGGGGTAATTGAAGAGGATAATAGGTAAAGATCACCCCCTAAATTAATAAAGAAAAGTAAGATAAAATAAACGAAAAAGTTGGATCTGAATGTTTTAAGCTATTTTAAATCTTCATTTATTAATGCATCTTGATAGCTAAGGAAAAGAAAAATAATAGCGAAGTAATATTGAGATACCGTTAAATTACTTATTTAAATGGGTAGGAAAATTGCCTATTTAAATGGCTAGATAATAAAATGTAACGCCCATTGAAAGCTCAACAATAAACAAACAATGTTATCGATGAGCTTACTAGACCCTGCACTGAAATCAGCTTATTTAATTTAAAAAATGCTTATCAATTGCTATTAACTGCAGTATAAGTTGTCGTTTTTAATAAGTCAGTGTCCAATATTAATTTATGAAGTACGGTTGGTTTTCCTATTTTCAGAGTGGCTCTCATTCTATCTCTGGCTTGATTCTTATCGATAGGCCAATAATGATCATTTTCATACACATCTAAACTTGGCCATTGCGCATAGGCGATAAATTTTCCATTCTCTGAATGGTGTAATATTGAACCTAAACTACCAAAGTGCTGATAAATCAACTTCGTTGTTTCAGCCCATGACGCTTTAAATTGCTCTTCCATACCATCAATAACATCAAATTCTAGAATCACAGCTAGCATTGAGTTTCCTTTTAATATTTACTATGTCCGAGTCATTAAAAGACTTAGCTTAATTAACAGATGGTTTATTTAGCTACCATTCAAAGAGTTAAATAAATCAATTAGAAAATTTGCTGCCTTTGTTGTTGGTCTAAATAAGTCCATGCAAGAAAGCGGCTTATTTTATGCCCCTGTGACATCTCAATCACTTTCACTTGTTGAGGACTGTGCTTTTCTAGAGCTTTTTTCAAAGGGTTCACATTTTCACTTTTAGAAAGTAAACAAGTGAACCAACCAACTTGCTCTTTAATCTGCGCACTTTCAGCGATCATCTGCTTCACAAAAGCAATTTCACCACCAGCACAACTTAACTCATGCGATTGCCCAGAAAAATTTAAGTCAGTATCATTGTTAATTTTTTTATTCGCATTAGATAGTGCATGCTTACCAAGATTTTTTTGTTTTAATAAACTACCTGCAGTTGCTGCCTCCATTGAGGCATGAAAAGGAGGATTACACATCGAAAAAGCAAATTTATCCGACTTTTTCACCATACCCAATAAGATTTGTTGTGTATTTTTTTGTTCACGAATAGTAATTTTTTTGCTGATATTTTTGTTCGCATTAACTAATAATGTCGCTGTTTTCACTGCCAACTTATCAATATCAACGCCAACAAAAGACCAATCGTAGCTACGACTACCTAGAATAGGATAAATACAGTTTGCACCACAGCCTATATCTAATCCTTTAATATGACTACCAGTAGGAACTCCTCCTACAAGATCCTCACTTAATAAATCAGCAATGTAATGTATATAATCCACTCGTCCTGGAATAGGTGGGCATAAATAACCAGCGGGGATTTGCCAAAAACCTATTTGATAAAAATGCGCTAATAATGCTTTATTCAATAATAAGACCGATTGTGCATCACTAAAGTTGATACTTAAGTCACCTTTAGGGTTTTGTATCAAACAAGCCGCTAGTTCAGGGCATGACTTAACCAAAGCCGTAAAATCATACCGACCGATATGCTTATTACGAGGATGTAACGCGCCTTTACTGATTTTATTCTTTTTCACTTTCATCCTATTTCACTGCCATCATTTTTATGATTTTTATCACGGTGCCGGTATCAAATTAAAAATCAGTGTCATGTTCAACCAGCTCGCCATGGATATCTAACACTTTTCTTTGATATTCAAATTTAACCATTTGATAATCAAAATGAGGAGCAAACCAAGCAATAAACGTACGATCTTTCTTTCTGGTTTGTTGTACTCGATATACTTCCATTTCACCGAACTTAGTTTTGATGACTTCAGTCCCTTTTAACTGAAAGTAATAATGCGCAATATCGTCAGATGTTTGCATATAAAACTCGAAATCTGTTTGTCCTTTTTTTAAACCTTCCCCTATTTGTAAGGTCACGGTATTAAAGTCAACAATGGGTCCTTCTTGGTTTGAGTATTCAGCACTTTCACCATTATTAACGACCTCTGAATGATGGCCTGTTGGGTCAAATTTAGCGCTCATTTTGACCGTACTAAACCCAACACTTTCTCTAAAAAATGAACGACTTAAAAATAAATCTTTTGTCTCATCCCAGACGATGTCTGATTGTTGACTACCACCAAATGAAAAATATAAAAAAGAAAAATCAGCAACTGAGTTAACCTCAACATTTTTTCCTTTCCAACGGTACTCTTGAGTCATATCACCAATCGATATACTTTTATAATAAACATCATAAACATAACGATGTTCACTATTAGCGGCTACTCCACTATTTATTTCAGCATCTGTAGATACATTAGCAGCGACACTTACTTGTTGTTGTGCAGACGCCTCATTTGTTGTCGCAAAAACAGAGTGAGTGAGTAAAAATAAGCTAGAAAAAACAATCTTAAGTTGAAACTTAGTCAATGGTATTGACTCCTTTAATAGTATTTATAATGGCAAATAAACCATTGGCACGAGATGGACTCAAATGATTTAACAACCCTAATTGAGCAAACAGCTCCTGATAATCAATATCCTCTATTTGCTGTTTTGTTTTTCCTTGAAAAATTAACCAAATAATTTTCATTAACCCTTTGACCACACGAGTGTCACTGTCCATTTTAAAATCATAAACACCGTTTTCTTCGGTGATCACTAACCACGCTAAACTCTCACAACCTTTTACTTGATGCAGTTCTAATTTTAACTGTTCAGGAAAGCTATCTAACTTTTTACCTAATTGAATAATGAGCCGGTATTGTGCATCCCAACTTTTATTATGAGAAAATGCATCCCGTAGCTGCTCTACATTAGTTATTGGTGTTAATTGTTGCACTTTAGTTCCCTACTTTTGCTTTCATATAGTCAGAGAACAAGACTAATGCCCCGCTACTGCCTGTTAACTCTGCACTTTTATTATTATCTTTCCCAACCCATGTGGTGACCACTTCATCTTTATCAAACCCGACAAACCAGCTATCGTTAAGATTATTGGTGGTCCCCGTTTTACCAGCAAAGTCTTGCCCAGGGTTGCGCCAACGTAGACTACGAGCAGTCCCTTCTGTAGTCACTTTATGTAACGCATTAGATAATTGTGACACCGATTGTGATGAAAATATTTGCTGCGCATGTTGGCTACGTTGATAAACCACCTCGCCTTGACTCGATACAATGGAGCGAATCATTGTTAACGGTTTATACACTCCTTTCATGCTAATTGGTTGATACATTTGCGCGACTTGAAAAGGAGATAATGACACACTGCCTAGCACTAAAGATGGATAAGCAGGTATTTTTTCATTAACCCCCATTTTATGCAAACTATCAATAACATTGCCTAAACCTACTTGCATCCCAAGGTTTACGGTCGGGACATTCAATGAGTGCACTAATGCATATTCAACGGTCACCTCTCCACGGAATTTTCGATCGTAATTTTTAGGACGCCAGCGCTGACCGGTGCTATTTTTGAGAATAATCGCTTTATCATTTAATGTATCGGTTAATGCATACCCTTGATCTAGTGCAGTTAAATAAACCGCAGGTTTAACCAAAGAACCAATTGGCCGACTTGCGTCTAAGGCTCGATTAAAACCACTAAACTTAACATTCTTACCGGAAACAATCGCACGCACTTCGGCATATTCGCGGTCAGTAATAACCATTGCACCTTGTAAGTCACGCTGCCCCTCTTTTTGTACTTTTGGTACCCCATTCTGTATCGCCATTTCAGCATTTTTTTGCGCTAAAGGAGAAATTGACGTAAAGATCGATAAGCCACTTTTTTTACGTACACTTGCCGGTACATCACTTTGTAACTCTCGGTTTAACAAACTCACAAAAGCTGGATTAGCACGGTTATTTAACGCCTTGGCATTACTTAAATTAAGGTTTCCCTTAGCCGCTATACGATATTGTGCGGTATTAATATAGTTATGCTCGAGCATTAAACGTAACACTAAATCTCGACGTGCCAGTGCTCGTTCAGGATTCCTTCTTGGGTTGTAATAGGAAGGACCTTTGATAATTGCCACCAATAATGCAATTTGCTCAACGCGCAACTCATCAACCGGACGTGCAAAATAAAAATCGCTAGCTAACTCAATACCATAAATACCCGTCGCACCATTTTGAGCTAAATACACTTCATTTAAGTAAGCTTCTAATATTTTGTCTTTACTGTATTTATGATCAATTAACACCGCCATATACGCTTCTTGAAACTTACGCCATAAGCTACGCTCTTGAGATAAAAACAAATTTTTTGCTAATTGCTGCGTTAATGTACTACCTCCTTGTACCGTTCTCCCCGCTTTAAAATTAACAATAAACGCGCGCAAAATAGCAAAAGGTGACACACCTTGATGATGATAAAAATCACGATCTTCCATTAATAGCAATGTATTAATAAAGAGATCTGGTATTTTTTCAAAAGGCACAAAGACCCGGTCTTGAATTTGCTTGCTATTCAGCCTGTCTAATAATAAAGGGTCTAAACGAAATTGTTGCAAATGCCTTTGCTGTCTACTGCTAAGATCACTCACCCCTTGCCCATTAAAACTCACCGTCACTAATTGTGCAGGCTCAGACCGGTCGGAGAAATCAAACGCACGACGATATATAGTGACTTTATTACCACTGGTTGCAAACTGTCCTGCGCTTTGTACATTTATCACAGGACGATAATTCAATAACCTGAGCTCCCCAACCAAGGCGTGTTGGGTTAATGGCGATGCGACCTGTAATGTAAGAGGCCTTGCATATAATGCGGCAGGCAGAGTCCACGTAGATCCATCTAAACGGCGCTCTATTTTTTTATCAAAATAGATGCCACAAATAATAATAAACGCAATAAAAGCAAGACTCGCTTTCCAGATAATTGACCATAAGCCTTTAAAGAAACGCTGTTTAAAGGAAGGTGTCAGCGATTTATTGGTACTTTTTTTAGTATTTTTTCTTGCTGTAGGTTTACGAGTTGTTTTGGGTTTTTTAGCGGTACTTTTTTCCCCATTTTCTTTTTTAGCGCCTTGTTTGAGTTTACCTTTTGTCGTTTCTTTCGGTTTGCTCTTAGCGCTTTCATTTTTAGGTGTTTTTGCCATAACAGATTTAGTTAACTCATTTTTTAATAAATTTTAGGTATGTATTAGCCATGTAAAGCACGATCATCGCGCACCATAACATTATCTAGATAAATGTTTTTTAGTTTTCCGTGTTGCTAATGCATTCGCTGGGTCGTCGGGCCAAAAATGTTTCGGATAGCGCCCTTTCATCTCTTTTTGTACTTCTTTGTAAGCGCCAGACCAAAATGAATGCAAATTTTGAGTAACTTGTAATGGTTTCATCGCCGGTGATAACAAGGCTAATTGAATATCGATACGCCCATCAAAGATACACGGAGTTTGTGCCTGACCATATAATTCCTGCATTTTAACCGACAATAATGGATTTTGTTGCTCTCGATATTGTAATTTTATCACCGAGCCCGTAGGCACGGTGATCGTTTGTGGAAACTGTGCCTCTAATTTTTGTTGCTGTGACCAAGTTAAACGAGATAATAATGCAGCTTTTAAATCAATTTTTTTAAATTGCTCTGGTTGCGTAATCCCTGTACAAAAAGGGGCGAGCCATAATTCTAATTGTTCAATTAATGCCACCTCACTGAAGTCAACGGCCTCTTTTTCACCCGCTAACTTATACTGTTCAGAGGCATAACGTAAACGGGTTAATAAGGCTTTGTTCGCGTCACTCCAATGTAAAATAGACAGTCCAGCTTGTCTTAAACCATTTAATAATGCACTTAACTTTTGTTGCTTCGAGACCTTAGCAAGCGGTAAACGGCTGATTGTAATTTTACCCAACATCAAACGTTGCTCAGCAATCAGTTTATTTTCTTTTAATGACCAACATAAGTAATCAACAGACTTTAAGTAATGTGGAAGGTAAGCTTTTATGGTCTCTAAATTGATACTACAGGCTTTAAAGATAAGGCTATTAGTTTTTTGCTCCGACAGCGCAAGGTCTGCAACCACCAGCATCTTTTCATTTAATAGTGCAGAATGATTAACCAAACATGCTCCCGCTCCATTACTCAATAAATAGTCAAGAGATTGCCCGTTACTACGACTCATTGCAATACGATCAGGGAAAGCAATCGCTAATAGCAGCCCACAATATTGCATTGGTAAACTGCTAGGCATTTTCTGAGAGCATTTTTTAAGCAATATTTGATATTGTTTTTTCACTGGATAAGAAACGGAATTTAACTGTGCTTCAATATCATCGTTCCCTTTTTCATTTGCTTCTAAAAATGCGGCGATTAAACAGCCTAATGCTACCACTCCAGATTGCTTTAAGGTGCACTCTAAGGTTTTAGCGGTGATCAGCATATGTCCTAATCGAGGTGTTAAGGCAAGTTCAATGATCTGCTCACCATGGGCAGTACAACGGCCACGAGAATCTATTGCGTTAATACTTTGCAATAACTGTTGTGCCACCTGAATATTATTCTCGTTTGGCTGAGTTAAAAAAGGCAATTGTTTAGGATGAGTAACTCCCCAAGCACTTACTTCAAGCATTAAAGTCGTTAATTCACTTTGTAAAATAGGCGCTTCATTCTGTGCCCTTAAACGCTTTTCTTTAGCCCAAAGTCGATAACAAGTACCTGCACTTAAACGCCCGGCTCGACCTGCGCGTTGCGTGGCGCTTGCCTCGCTGATGGTCTGGCTTTTCAACTTGCCAATCCCCGTTTGAGCTTGAAAATGAAAACTTCGCTCAACACCGGAGTCAACCACCACAGTAATGCCATCGATAGTTAAACTGGTTTCTGCAATATTAGTAGCGACCACTATCTTACGCATTTTATTAGGAGGAGATTGAATCGCTAATTGCTGATCATCTAAACTTAATTTACCGTATAAGGGGGCTAATAAAATGGGTAGCTGTAGAGCATCAATCCAATGTTGTAAATCCCGGCAACAGCGAAGAATTTCTTTCACTCCTGCAACGAATACCAATATATTGCCAGTTTGTTGCTGATAAGCCATTTTAATTAATGCGACTAATGCTTGTTGCTGAGCAACGCCCCCTTCCTGCCCCATAACAGGTTGATAAACATATTCGAGAGGGTAACCCCGACCTTCACAACTGACGTAAGCCGCGGCGGGTAAATGTTGTTGTAATGCCTGATTATCCAAAGTTGCAGACATCACCAACAAGGTTAAATCTTCGCGCAAACTTGCCTGGGCATCTAAACATAAAGCCAAACCTAAATCAGCTTGAAGATTTCGCTCATGAAATTCATCAAAAATAACTAAATCAATTCCTGTTAGCTCGGGATCTTGCTGTAATAATCGAATCAAAATACCTTCAGTAACTATTTCAAGTTGTGTCTCAGCACTTACCTTAGATTCACCACGTAATCGATATCCTACTTGCTGGCCGATTGGTTGACCTAATTGTTTAGCAAGATAGTGAGCAATATTTCGCGCGGCTAAACGACGCGGCTCTAACATAATAATTTTGCCGCCAAACCACCGTTCTTTTAACAAAACTAAGGGGAGACAAGTAGATTTACCCGCACCAGGTGGTGCTTGAAGGATCACTTGAGGGCACAAATTAAGTTGTTGTTTAAGTTCAGCGAGAACCGCTTGAATAGGTAGCATCGAAGATAAAATCCTTTAAAAATATAACTACATGCAAAAGACAAAACAGCACAGAGAATAATCAAATATGATAAAAAAAAGATCATAGCGTCACAATTAGTAACTGATCATTTGACTCGGGTAACAATTATTGCTATAGATAGCCGCCGAAAAAAACTGATGTCTCTATGTTAGCAAAGTTTGTTCGACCTACTACTTATATTTATCACCGTTTTGATGCGTCTAAAGCGTATTTACACTGCATCGGAAGAAGGAAAATTTATGCCCGCTATTAAAAGCAAAAAAACACTCGGTATTTTAGCCATTGCTGGAGTAGAGCCATACCAAGAAAAAGCTGGTGAGGAATACATGGGTAAACCTCAGCGTGATCATTTCACCAGTATTCTTAAAGCATGGACTACTCAGCTTCGCGAAGAAGTCGACCGCACTGTTGATCATATGAAAGATGAAGCATCAAATTTCCCAGATCCTGTTGACCGCGCAACACAAGAAGAAGAGTTCAGCTTGGAATTGCGTGCACGCGATCGTGAACGTCAATTAATCACTAAAATTGCAAAAACACTGAAAAAAATCGAAGCTGATGATTTCGGATTTTGTGAATCTTGTGGTGTTGAAATTGGTATTCGCCGTTTAGAAGCTCGTCCTACAGCAGATTTATGTATCGACTGTAAAACACTGGCAGAGATAAAAGAAAAACAAAGTATTGGTTAATCCTTGTGATTAAACGAATTAAAAAACGGTTAGCATTTGCTAGCCGTTTTTGTTTTTAGAGAAAATAATTTGTTATTAAAAGAGAACAAGCAATATATTGGACGATTTGCTCCTTCACCTTCGGGACCATTACATTTTGGTTCTTTAGTGGCTGCGGTTGGTAGTTATTTGCAAGCTAAATCTCAGCATGGAGTATGGCAAGTTCGTATTGAAGATATCGACCCGCCTCGAGAAATTGCCGGTGCCAGTGAAGATATATTACAAACACTCCAAGCTTATGGTTTATTATGGGATGGTAATGTAATCTATCAACATCAAAGAAGCCAAGCCTATGAAGCCATATTAGACGCATTAACTAAACAAAATCTCTGCTATGCATGCAGTTGCACACGTAAAATGATCAAGCAACAAGGCGGTTTTTATCAAGGTCAGTGTCGAGATAAACAGCACTCACCCGTTGCGAATGCATTGCGCATTAACTTGTCATCTATCCGTTACAAAACCACCCATTTTAAAGATAAGTTACAAGGCTTGATTGAACTGGATGCCACTCAAGTGGACGATGATTTTATTATTAAACGTAAAGATGGCTTATATGCTTATAATCTTGCCGTGGTGATAGATGATATTGAGCAAGGTGTTACGGAAGTGGTAAGAGGTGCAGACTTAATAAGCACAACCGGTAAACAAATAAGTCTTTACCAACTACTTGATGCTAAAGTGCCCAGTTATGTTCATTTACCTTTAGCGGTGACGGCGCCAGGGTTTAAACTTTCGAAACAAAATCATGCGACAGCGGTGGATAAAAAAAATCCAGTGCCAACCTTGCTAAAAGTGTTGGCTTTTTTAGGTCACCCAGTGCCGAAGAACATAGCACAATCGAACTGTGCAGAAATTTTACTGTGGGCACAGCAGCATTGGTGTTTAAACAATGTGCCTAAACAGCTAGAAATTCAACTGCCTGTCACGCATTAATAAAGGACTTTATTAAAGCACTGTAGTAGTACATAAAATGTCTACTTTAATAAAGCGAAATACACAGAAGCAAATTTAATTTGTTTTTAATAACTTGCGCACATAAAATGAGCGCATTATTTTCAGACTAATTCCATCTAAGTAGATGCAAAGGATAGAGCTATTAAACGCTTAAGCAAACTTGTAAAAAAAGTATTTCAAAAGAAAAAAACGCCACAAGCCGCAGTATCGCTTGATCAATATAAGATCCCACGCGAAGAACATTCAATTTCTCGTTCGGATATTGACGAAAATGCATTGAAGGTTTTGTATCGTTTACATAATGCAGGTTACCGCGCTTTATTGGTTGGCGGTGGTGTGCGTGACTTATTATTAGGCTTGAAGCCTAAAGATTTTGATATTACGACAAATGCTACCCCTGAAGAAGTTAAAGCTTTATTTAGGAATTGCCGCTTAATTGGTCGCCGTTTCCGTCTTGCACACATTTTATTTGGTCGTGAAATCATTGAAGTTGCCACTTTTCGAGGCCATCACGATGAAGCAGAGCAAGACAAACAAAAGGTCAAACAATCGCAAGAAGGTATGTTGTTACGCGATAATGTTTACGGCTCTTTAGAAGAAGATGCTGAACGTCGTGACTTTACTGTTAACGCACTGTATTACGATATCGCTGATTTCTCTTTATATGACTTCTGCGGTGGTATGAACGATTTAGCAAAACGTCGTTTAACCTTAATTGGTGAACCAGAGGTTCGTTACCGTGAAGATCCTGTGCGTATGTTGCGCGCGATCCGATTTGCAGCAAAATTAGATTTATCTATCAGTGAAGAATGTGCTGAGCCAATTCGCCGTTTAGCTTCTTTATTACAAGATATTCCTGCGGCACGCCATTTTGATGAAGTAATAAAATTACTATTATCAGGTCAAGGTTTAGCAACTTATCGATTATTAAAAGAATATAAATTATTAGCGGTACTATTCCCGATTTTATTTAAAGATGGCGAAGATGACAAAGCCACTAAAATGATTGAACAAGCTTTAATGGATACTGATAAGCGTATCTCTGAAGGTAAGCGAGTGACCCCTGCTTATATCTATGCAGTGATGTTATGGTACCCGCTTGAGCAACGAGCATTAGAGATGAGCTTTGAAAGTGGTATCGAATTACACGATGCATTTATGCTAGCGATGAATGAAGTGTTAACCATTCAAGTCAAAACTATTGCTATTCCTAAGCGCTTCACCGCGGCTATTCGTGATATCTGGGTTTTACAGCATCGTCTACCCCGCTTTGGAGGTAAACGCGCACAGCGTGTTTATGCGCATGAGAAGTTCCGAGCTGCCTTTGATTTTTTAGCATTAAGAGCACGTGTTGAACAAAGTCGCGAACTAGCCGAACTAACGGCATGGTGGGAAGAATATCAATTGCACAACAAATTACCTGAGCACCAATATGCTCGTCAAAATGTCAATAAAGCAAAAGAATACAAACCAGAAGCAAATCAACCTGCTAAAAAGCGTCGCTATAGCAAAGCCAAGCGTAAACCCGCACCGAGTAAAAGCAATGATTAGTTATATTGGTATTGGCAGTAACCAAGCACAGCCAATTGAACAAGCAAAACAAGCCATCACAGCACTTTCTAATATAAAAGATACCAAACTACTGATGTGTTCATCTTTATATAGAAGTGCGCCTATGGGGCCACAGGATCAACCTGATTATATCAATGCTGTCGCTAAACTAGAGACAACACTATCTGCGCTTGAACTACTGGATGCACTACAGGTCATTGAACAGGAACAAGGACGCGAACGTAAAGCTTTGCGTTGGGGGCCACGTACCTTAGATTTAGATATTCTTTTGTATGCAGATCAAGAGATAGAAAATGAGCGCTTAACCGTACCTCATTATGGGATGAAAGAGCGTGAGTTTGTGCTTTACCCACTCTTTGAAATAGCACCAACATTGCAAATGCCCAATGGCACTTCTTTGATCGAGATACTTAAACATTGCGATAAAAATGGTTTGACCGCTATTACAGGTTGAATTAATTCATCACCTCAGTAAAATCATGCAACAATTACCCCACTGCTAGTTAGGAGCAATAATGGCTAAAGTAAACGTTTCGCGTTTAGCTAAAATGAAACAAGAGCAAGAAAAAATTACTTGTATCACCGCATATGATGCGAGTTTTGCAGCTATTTTTGATCAAGCAGGTATTCAAGTTTTATTAGTAGGTGACTCTTTAGGCATGGTATTACAAGGGCATGACTCTACCTTACCAGTGACTGTAGAGCATATTGCATATCACACAGCAGCCGTTGCCAGCATCACCAAGAAATCTTTAATTATTGCTGACTTACCGTTTATGTCTTACGCAACACCAGAGCAAACTTACATCAATGCAGCGACGTTAATGCGCGCAGGTGCAAATATGGTCAAGCTTGAAGGTGGCGCTTGGTTAACAGCATCTGTAAAAGGCTTGATCGAGCGCGGTATTCCAGTTTGTGGTCATTTAGGGTTAACACCACAATCTGTTAATGTTTTCGGTGGTTATAAGGTCCAAGGCAGAGCTGATGCTCAGGCTGATAAATTACTTGAAGATGCCCTCGCATTGCAAACAGCAGGCATTCAACTTTTAGTACTTGAATGTGTACCTGTTGCTTTAGCTGAGCGAGTCACTAAAGCGTTACATATACCTGTTATCGGTATTGGCGCAGGAACAGAAACAGACGGTCAAATATTAGTAATGCACGATGCATTTGGTATCTCAGCTGGGTTTTGCCCTAAGTTTTCTAAAAACTTTTTAGTAGAGACCGGCGATATTCGTCGTGCTGTTGTGCTTTATAAAGAACAAGTAGAAAATAAAATTTTCCCTGGCGCTGAACATAGCTTTTATTAACGCCAACAACCGTTATTAATAACAACTTTTTTTGTTAAGAGTTAACCATGCAAATAATTAAAGATCCGACTTTACTACGTAATGAAATAAAAAAAATTAAACAGCAAGGTGCACAAGTTAGCTTTGTACCAACCATGGGGAACTTACATCAAGGGCACTTAACGCTTGTTAAAGAAGCTCAACAACATGCCGAAGTTACTGCTGTTAGTATTTTTGTTAACCCAATGCAGTTTAATAACGCAGATGACCTTGCGAATTACCCAAAAACATTAGATGCAGATTGTGCCAAGCTTGAACAAGCAGGGGTTGATATTGTATTTATCCCTTCTGCACAGGTCATTTATCCAAATGGGCTACATTCTCAAACGGTTGTAGAAGTACCAGGTATTTCAGATTGTTTAGAAGGTGAATTACGTCCAGGACATTTTCGGGGTGTAAGCACCATCGTTGCTAAACTATTTAATTTAGTACAACCCGATTTTGCCTGCTTTGGAGAAAAAGATTTTCAACAACTGTGTGTGATAAAACAAATGGTGGTTGATTTAGCCATGCCCATTGAAATTATTGCAGTTGCTACCGTTAGAGAATCTTCGGGCTTAGCAATGAGTTCGCGCAATAATAAGTTATCAGCCGATCAAAAAATAATTGCACCAAAAGTTGCAGAAGTGATGAATGACCTTGGACAAAAAGTTCAAGTTAATCCTGAAACCAGTAAGCAATTAATTGAAGATGCAAGCCAAACTTTAAACAAAGTAGGCTTTAAAACTGATAAAATTCATGTGGTTGACCCACTTACATTGGCACCTTTAAACTCAGACAGTAAACAAGCTGTGGTGTTAATGGCCGCTTTCTTAGGAGAGACTCGCTTAATTGATAACTTAGTTGTTAATTTGCACCAATAAAGTTTTTACTTTATAGTCGCCCCTGTTGAAAAAACAAACATTTTAAATTTTTAGACTCAAAGGTTTTGTATGAAAAAGACACTGCTAACAGGCAAATTGCACCAAGCGCGCGTTACCCATGCTGAATTAAACTACGAAGGTTCATGTGCAATCGATCAAGACCTTCTTGAGCAATCGGGTATTTTAGAATACGAACAGATTGAGATTTACAACATCGATAATGGCGCTCGCTTTTCTACCTATGCAATCGTTGGTGAACGTGGTTCAAAAATAATTTCTGTTAATGGTGCTGCTGCACGACAAGCTGCAGTCGGAGACCGTGTCATTATCTGTACTTATGCGAGTTTCGAAGCTGAAGAGATTAAAGGCCATAAACCTAGCCTAGTATATTTAGATAAAGACAATAACATTGTACGCACCAGCAAAGATGTTCCAATCCAAGTAGCGTAGTTAATACCTAAACGCTCCAGCAGATTGAAAAAAGCCGCTAATATTTATTATTAGCGGCTTTTTTGTGTATGTTCGGGCTGAATCCTCGCTTTATACCTATACCTGATAAGTTATTAATTTGAAGGCTTAGGTGCCTTTTTAATAGCCGTCATTAGCATTTTAAATTTTACTCTAAAGTAAGCGTTACGCTCTCTGAGCAGAATAAAACAAATAACAAAATAAATACTCGGTTCGATTAAGCCAGACTTTACTGACCAATAATAATGCACTGTGCCCAATAAAACAGCAACGTATACCCAGCGGTGTAACGTAAACCAAGTTTGTTTCATTTTCTTTCTAATGGCAGTTAATGAAGTAATACTGAGTAACATTAAAATAAACCAGGCCAACATACCTAATGTTAAATAAGGTCGTTTAATTACTTCATCGAATAATAAGAATACTTCCCAGTTTAATTCTAACCATAAAAATGCAATCAAGTGTAAGCATATCCAAGCAAATGAATATAAGCCTAAAACACGCTTTAAACGTGCTAATAGTGGCTGTTTAAAGCGTTTACTAATAGGAGTTATAGCAAGTGTGATCAACAAGTAATTTAAACCTGTTTTACCCAAAAAATGAATCATCTCTTTAACAGGGTCTGCACCTAACTGATTACTATCAATTAACAGGTAAAAATACAATAACACCGATAGCGAAGCGATATGAATAATCGCTTTTATTAATGTTATCGCCAAAGGTGGTATTTTATTCATGCTTAACGCGCTCTGTTATAAGGTTAAGGTTAATGAGATTAGGTTTAGAAATTACGTAGTAGATCCATGCCTTTATACAAATGACCTACTTCTTCTTCGTAACCATTAAACATCAGTGTATTTTGGCGGCTTTGTTGGAATACATTACCTTCACCAATAAAGCGCTCACTTGCCTGGCTCCAGCGAGGATGATCAGCACGCGGATTAACATTCGCAAAGAAACCATACTCATCAGGACCAAGCGCTTGCCATGTATTAACGGGAGCTTTATCTGTAAGGGTGATTTTCACAATCGACTTAATACTCTTAAAGCCATACTTCCAGGGCACAACCAATCGAATAGGCGCTCCATTTTGCGGTGCTAATGTTTTGCCATAGAGACCAACAGAGAGCAATGCAAGCGGGTTCATCGCTTCTTCAATGGTTAAACCTTCCACATATGGAAAGTTAATACTGCCCCCGACGAACCGAGAAGCTTGCCCACGCATTTGGTCTGGGTCAAAGACAGTTTCAAAGCGAACATACTTAGCATCGGACTTAACACCCGCTTGCTTTAATAACGTTGCCAAAGTGAAACCTAACCAAGGAATATTCATCGACCAAGCTTCAACGCAACGCATGCGATATAAACGTTCTTCGATATCGAACTTTTTAAGTAGGTCTTCGTAGTTTAATGTTTGTGGATTATCCACTAGGCCATCAATAGTTAATGACCAAGGATCAACTTTAAATTGCTGACTATATTGAGCGGGATCCCCCTTTCCTGTGCCAAATTCATAAAAGTTATTATATTGAATAACTTTATCTTCAGGCGTCAATGGTGTGAGCGATTGGTAGTTAGTATTTTTAGTAAATGATAAAGCAGAGCGTTGGAATAATGCATTTTTATCCTGATCGTTACCACTAGAAAAAATATCGAAAACACTGGCACTAGCAGGTTTAATAAAAGGGATAGTTAAAGCAGCAAGGCCTAGACCTTTGATGATATTACGGCGCTCTTTATAGACTGACTTGCTAGTTAATTGTGACTCTTTTAATTGCGATTTTTTAGTGTGTTTTATTAGCATCTTTTTTCCTCTCTCAGTTTTCACTTCGACTGTATAAAAAGATAGACCGCTAAAACACACTTTATATTTCATGTGATTAAAAAATAGTTGAAGTTTATAGGCCTCCCCTATTTATAAACACAGATTATAAATCACAGGTTAAACGTAAAGACTGCTGACCGCTTGCCCAATATTTACGTTCAAAGGGTGTAATCGCTTGTTCTGCGCTATAAATTTCAGTCTTACTCTCAACGTTAGCTAATTGTAATGCCCGTTGAAACTCTTCAACATAAGTAAACCAATTGCTGCGTAAATCAAGTTGACCACCTAATTTAATTATCGATGGGAAAACAGCACTACCGTGCCAACGACGTTGCAAATGTTTAGATTTAGGCCACGGATTAGGATATAGCAAATAATGGTGTGATAGAGCCCAATTTGCTTCAACAGCAAGACGCCAAAAATCATTTAAATTAACTTGTAACAAACGATAGTTATCTAAATCTTCAGAACCATTAGCATTTAAATGATCATGGCTGCCTGTCACTAAAGGCTCGCCATCAACAGCATGTTTTGATAACCGGTCTGCAGATTTATCCATTCCTAGCACAATTGCTTCGGGGTGTGCTTTTGCAATATGATAAGTGCTTTCACCAACACCACAACATGAATCGAATATAATCGGCTTACCTTGTTGCTCAACCCACTTTTCAACTTCCTTAAACGCTTCTAGAGTATGCGTTTGATAAGGTTTTTTAAAGTCATGTTGTAAATGCTTTAGCACCACTTCATCTAATTTCTCGTGCAACCCCACTTGATTAGATGTAATAATTCTTGAGTCACCAGTAATTTCATTCATGAGCGAATACCTGCGCCTTTTTTAAGTAACACGGCTGCTAACGTGTAACCTATAATTATAAATGTAAATATCACAGTAAACGACCAAATTACTGGTACATCAGAGACTCCTAAAAACCCATAACGGAAAGCGTTGATCATGTAAAAAACCGGATTAAAATGAGACACACCTTGCCAAAACTCTGGAAGCAGTGAAATAGAATAAAAAACACCACCAAGATACGTTAAAGGTGTTAACACAAAAGTAGGAATAATACTGATATCATCAAAGGTTTTAGCGAAAATAGCATTCAATAAACCACCGATAGAAAAAAGAATAGAAGTACAAAGTACACTCGCTATCAGGACCAATACATTATGGATATGTAAATCAACAAAAAACAAAGAAACTAAAGTAACAATAAATCCGACCATCAAACCTCGCGCAACACCACCTCCAACATACCCCCAAATAATCAGATAGTTTGGAACAGGTGCAACGAGCAGTTCTTCAATATTACGCTGGAATTTAGCGCTAAAGAATGATGAAGCTACATTTGAATAGGAGTTGGTGATCACAGACATCATGATCAAACCAGGAACGATGAAAGCCATATAGCTAAACCCATTCATTTCACCAATTCTTGCCCCAATAAGGTTACCAAAAATAACAAAATACAGAGACATGGTGATAGCAGGTGGGACTAATGTTTGCACCCATATACGCAAAAAGCGATTAACTTCTTTAGTCCAAATACTTTTAACTGCTATCACATATTGTTTATTTAGCATCGATAACTCCATTTTTAACTAACTCTAAAAATAATTCTTCTAAGCGATTAGATTTGTTTCTAAGGCTTTTGACTTCAACACCTTGCTTTGTTAATAATTCAAAAATATTGTTCAATGAATGGGCTTTAGCTAACTCTAATTCGACTGTTCGCTCATCAATTATGGTTAATTTGTAATCTTTGGTTTCTGGCAAATGTGCCGTAGAGTTAACATCTAAAATGAAAGTCTCATTCTCTAAACGGCCAATTAATTCCTTCATACTAGTATTAATCACTAATTCACCTTTATTGATAATACCGATGTTACGACATAAACTTTCCGCTTCTTCTAAATAGTGAGTTGTTAAAATAATAGTCACCCCCTGTTTATTGAGTTTTGTTAAAAACTCCCACATCGAGCGACGTAATTCGATATCAACACCTGCAGTCGGTTCATCAAGGATCAATAATTTTGGTTCATGCATTAATGCTCTCGCAATCATCAGACGTCGTTTCATTCCGCCAGATAACTCCCTTGCAGGTTCATTACGTTTTTCCCATAAGTCGAGCTGTTTTAGATACTTTTCAGCTCTAATAAATGCTTCTTTTCGCGGCGTACCATAAAAGCCCGCTTGATTAACTAATATCTGTAATGGCGGTTCGAATGGATTGAAGTTAAATTCCTGTGGTACTAAACCAATTTGGCTTTTGGCAGCTTCAAGTTGTGTATCGATGTCGTAACCGAATACGCGTACCTGGCCTGAGCTTTTATTCACTAACGATGAAATGATACCTATAGTTGTTGATTTGCCCGCACCATTTGGCCCTAACAGAGCATAAAAGTCGCCTTCAGCAACTTCTAGAGAAACACCTTTTAGGGCAACAACACCGCCTTTATAGGTTTTAGTTATATTTTGAAGTTCGATTGCATTCATAACAATATAAGCCTTAGTAATTGATAGTTCATGCGTTGCAATAATGAAATTGGAGCGATGACTGAAAATATTGAATAACGGTAAATTGTAACATTAATCGTTGATAAAAATAGGATTAACAAATACCGAAAATTTGTAAGGGTTTATTGAGATAAAGTTCAATGAGAGTATTCAAATAGTCAATATTTCAAAAATAATTAACAATGTCCCACATATTAAAAGTACATAACAGCTTTCAGTAAAATACGCTCAACTCCTCTATTCAGATAATTATCTACTAAATTTTATTCAAAAAAAACTGTAAAAACCGCTTCTACCAAGTAGTTACTGTTGACTTATGACAAGCACCTCTTAATGAGTAAATTATTAATTATATTTACTAAAGATAATGCAACAGGTGCCGATATAGTTTTTTGTATCTCTGTAATTTTTAGTAAAAAAGAACAAAAAAATTAATAAGTTAACAAGTAATGATACACATAAAATAGTTCCTAAAATTAATTAACACTGAAAGCCTAGTATTGGCTATGACTGTTGCATTTAAAAAATAAAGTGCTCCATGGAGAAGATATGAAAGAAGTTAAATTCCGTAATGTAGATAAACTATTCATAAAGATGTCAATTAATGACAAGTTTTGGATCATTTTAGGTTTGTTTTTAATTGTGTTAACAGCACTGTCCTTTAGTCGATATCAAAATGATCTACAACAAATCGAAAAACAATCAATGTTCGCTTTAGAAAGTGAGTTGTCAGGTATAGTTTTAGCATTAGAGTCTAGTGAACAACTAAATAAACTGAGCTCATTTAATATTACTGAATCCAGTTCAAAAAAAGTATCAGCACGAAGCGAAGACAAATTAACAGCCGTTATTCAAACTAATTCTCAAAAATATGCTTCATTAACGAAAGCGGTGACATCACAAGAAAAAGCGGCGAAACAACAAGCCTTAAATTCTTTGTACTTCTCATATCTTTGGTTACTACCCTTTGCTCTTGTCCTCTATTGGACCGCAACTTTTCTCGGAGGCGCATTATGGGTATTGTGGAATACCACTGAAAATATTTCTAAAGGAGACCTCACTTCCCGTTTAGGCTTTCACCCTGGTAGAGATGAGTTTGGCACCATTGGTTGTGGACTTGACGACGCGATGGACACTTTAACTGAATTAGTAGAGATCGTTAAAGAGAATGCAGAAACACTTCATCATGCATCGTCTTCTTTTGCGAATGAAACACGCCAAAGCGAAGAACATATAAATCATCAATATGTTTCACTCGATGCAGTAGCAACAGCCATGGAAGAAATGACAGCATCGTCACAGGAAGTCACCGACATTTCTAAAAAAGCATCGCTGCAGATTGAAAATAATTCGGAATATATTAAACAAAGTGATAACCGTGTACAGCATGCAGTGAAAGAGATCCAACAATTATCTTCTTACATCGATCAAACATCTGACTCGGTCATCACTCTGCAAGAGAATACGATAAAAATTAATGACGTAGTCACAACTATCAACTCTATCTCAGAGCAAACTAATTTACTTGCGCTTAATGCAGCAATTGAAGCAGCCCGAGCTGGAGAAATGGGAAGAGGTTTTGCAGTTGTTGCCGATGAGGTTAGAACGTTGGCGGGGAGAACTCAATCAGCCACACTTGAGATTCAATCAATGATTGAAAATTTACAATTAGAAACCAATAACATTTCAAATATGACTCAAAATACGGTCAAGCAAGCACAAATAAGTCGCGAATTGATTGTAGAGATTGGCAGCGATGTCAATTCTATTAAAGAATCTTCACAAACGATCAATGACATGAGCTATCAAATATCAGTTTCTTCGGAAGAACAAAGTTCAGTATCTAATAATATATCTGAAGAACTGAGCAGTATTCGTTTACAATCTAATACAGTTAAAGACTTAGTAAGTCAGTCAGCAAAAGGTGTGGTTAAATTATCTAGCGCATCGGAAAATCTAGGTAATATTTTGGCACGTTATCAAACCAAATAGATAATTTACATTACCTTTATAGCTATATATGCCCGTTATCTTTTAATTTTAAAACAGTCAGTAAACCGTAAGGTGGAATGATTTAATGGATAAAATTGATAACGGATATACATTGCGTATTTATGAACAGAAAAATTATAAATATGCAAAACGCTGCTTAATTGGTGAATCTGATTTAACTGACGATACGTTAAACGTTTTATCCGCAATGATTTGATCATTTAACGTTATAGTCATATGCCACGGGCCACATTTATCATCAATGGGAGCCCAAATAGTATCACCCAGATAAAAACTCCAATCATTATTAGTAACATGTACTTCCCCTGTAAATGCAGATCGTACACTCCCATCAGCATCATATATACCTGGATGTTCGATACAATAGTAAGCTTTTTGTCCGCGTGCATTTTTTACATTAATGATAAATCCAAATTCAATATCAATTTGAGCCGGGATATTAGTGGTAAATTCAAGCACTTTTGGTAAAGCTTTAGATTTGGCTTCCCATTTAGAATGAATACCATAGGTTTGCATCTTAATCACCGGCTTTTTCTTGGCCATATTTTCTACTCATCAATAATTATTCAGTAAATTATAGCCAAAAATGAACCTATAAAATAGATACTTGTATGGAAAACATAGCAAAGTCCCGAACCATTATTCTAGGCTGAAATAATTAATAACGGGTATCGATAGCTAGGGTATGCAGTGCTTAGTCCGATCATAATTGGAAGCAGTCAAATCATTCGCCGCTATCTACTACACTAAAAGAAGCTGCCAACGACAGAGGCTACTCACTTTGATATTCAAATAGGCTATTGTCACCAAAGCCCTAAATGAAAAAATCTCTGCTAACGTCAGTCAACAGGGATTGTTATGAATATAATGTAAGCTTGTCGATGGGTTGACATGGCACATAACCTATCGCTACCGCTATACCACCAGGGTATGCAGAGCTTAGCCCGATCATAAGACGATGCTGTCACATCATTCGCCCCTATCTCTCGCACTGAAGGAAGCCACTGCGTGGCGCTTTATTTATCTCCTGCTCAAGCAGGACATCACCACCGGAACTAACCAGTGGAGCTATTTTAAATTAGGCGATGGGTGGGCATTGCTCATGCCCCATCGCTTTCGCGATATCACCAGGGCACGCAGAGCTTAGCCCGCTCATAAAACGATGCTGTCGCATCATTCGCCCCTATCTATCGCACTGAAGGATGGCCACTGCGTGGCGCTTTATTTATCCCCTGCTCAGCAGGACATCACCACCAAAGGCCCTTAAACGAAAAAATCCCTGCTGACATCAGTCAACAGGGATTGTTCGTATTAGGCGCTT
>NZ_JALAAB010000023.1:0-45088 GCF_037546705.1 Vibrio sp. 2-Bac 85
CGTGTCCTTGTGGTATCCCGACAGCAATTTGTCCCCATCATCAAGCATTCTGCGAAACAGGTAGATACCAAACACAACAACCAAGCTTGTATAATATTCAGAGCCATCCCTGTTGACTGACGTCAGCAGGGGAGCTTTTAGATCTTTGTTTAGTGATGAATGAGCGAGCATGAGATAAACAAAGCGCCACGCAGTCGTTATCTTTAAGTGTGATAACTTTCCTTCGACTAACACTCTATTGAATAGGTTGATATCTATAAAAATGAGAAGATCCTTAAGTGTCCTATTGTTTTTATGGCTGTAATGCTTCACGAGCAGAGGAGTTCTGCAACACCTTTCCATTACTAGTGCCTTTGCATAGCAAGTCGACTTTTTAATACAGCGATGTTCTGCGAGCAAAGAAGGGCTGCGACGATTTCTCTTGCCAAGTGCTTTTCAAAGCAGATGGAGACTTAATAAAATCATCTACTTTTCATCGCATTTAGAATAAGCTCCTTGAATCGTGTCAGCAGGGTTGTGTGAAAAATGGTCTGCTAGCGCATGGGGGATACTTTGTCTGCTCTGTAGTTTCGATCTGCAAGTTTATGTATGACTACGCCTCTTTTTCATTGCAAATTTTGCTCGGGATCTAGAAAAATGCTAGTGAATAACGCCAATTCATTTTTTATTTTAGTGGTTGAAAAATAATTACCTACGAGGATAAAGAGTAAAAAATATGATGCGTAGGGGTTATTTTTTAGTGCTTTATTGATAATTAAATTCTTTTTAATAATGTGAAAACAGCATCTATTTACACTGCAGTCATATACCTAATACCAATTATTCATATCATTCAGACCTGACTGATACCAAAAATTTTGTTTTAGGACCTTAGTGATAATCTTTCTGGGTGTTTGAATAGTTTTACAAATGTAGGTGCATCACTAAGTTTTACAGTAACAATTGGCTGATATTAAATCTCAGTGTAAAGCTTGTATTAGATCGATAGATATTCTTTTTGTTTATGGCTCTAATAGTGAATAACTATTTTGTATTACATTATTAATTATATGTAGATTATCCCGATGGATAAGTAAAAATCGCTGGGTCATTTTGGTTCTGTATTTTAGAAATAGAATAGGTGTTTTGATATTTTAATCATGTTTTTTGTTGTTTTTCATGTGACTTTTTTTGTATAAAAATGTAACTACCTGTATTTTTTTTAATCATAAATGCTGTGCTTAGGTTACTGATATTGGAATTTTAAATTATGTAATTAAATTACACTGTATAAATATTAGCATTAATAAAGAGATCTATATCACTCTAATTAATTGTAACTTCATTTTAAATGCAATTTAACGAGACATATGTCTCGTTTGTGATATTTTGCAGGTCATGCTAAATGTGATTCAAATCACTAAATTTAGCCAGTTGATAACTTTGTATTTAATTTGTCGCAATAGTACATCTTATTAAAGTGACTCAAGTATCAAAAATTGTGATTTTAGTTTCTTTTTGGTGACCAAGTTCACATGAAGTGAGGCTCTGTTTTATATTTTTTTGAATGTGCTAAATTAATTGTATCAAACGGAATATAACGGTTTTTAATTAACTGTTACTTAACATTACTTATAATAAAATTGAACGGGGAAATGACATGATATCATCCGAGAGTAAAATCAGAGTACAAAACTTTGGTAGGTTCCTATCAAACATGGTTATGCCAAATATTGGGGCATTTATTGCCTGGGGTTTTATTACAGCACTATTTATACCAACAGGTTGGTTCCCTAATGAAGGTCTAGCTGCTTTAGTTGGCCCAATGATTAAATTCCTTCTTCCTTTATTAATCGGTTACACCGGTGGTAAATTAGTTGGTGGTGATCGTGGTGCTGTAGTTGGTGCGATTACTACAATGGGTGTTATCGTTGGTACTGAAATTCCAATGTTCCTCGGTGCAATGATTGTTGGTCCTTTAGGTGGCTGGGCAATCAGTAAATTTGATAAAGCTGTTCACGGTAAAATTAAGAGCGGTTTTGAAATGTTAGTGAATAACTTCTCATCTGGTATTATCGGGATGATCTTAGCTATTCTTTCTTACTACTTAATCGGTCCAGCTGTTTTCGTTCTTTCTGAAGGTCTTGCTGCCGGTGTAAACTTCTTAGTTCAAGCAGGTTTATTACCTCTTACTTCTATTTTTGTTGAACCAGCTAAAATATTATTCTTAAATAATGCAATCAACCACGGTATCTTCTCGCCATTAGGTATTCAACAATCTACTGAATTAGGTCAATCTATTTTCTTCTTAATTGAAGCAAACCCTGGTCCTGGTTTAGGTTTATTACTTGCATACATGGTATTTGGTAAAGGTACTGCTAAACAAACTGCTAGTGGTGCTTCAATCATCCACTTCTTTGGTGGTATCCATGAAATTTACTTCCCATATGTGTTAATGAATCCTCGTCTAATCCTTGCTGTTATTGCAGGTGGTATGACTGGTGTATTCACTTTAACATTATTTAATGCTGGTCTTCTTTCTCCTGCATCACCTGGTTCTATCTTCGCTGTATTATTGCTAACACCTAAAGCGTCATTAATTGGTGTTATCTTATCTGTTGTTTTATCTGCCTCTGTATCTTTCCTTGTTGCTTCTTTATTAATGAAAACGCAAAAAGATTTAGGTGAAGATGAAGGCGATAAACTAGCTGAAGCTTCTAACCAAATGAAAAATCTTAAAAATGCACCTGCAGCAGCGGCTCAAGGTAGTGCAAATGTAGATATGGCTAACGTGAATAAAATCATTGTTGCTTGTGATGCTGGTATGGGTTCTAGTGCAATGGGCGCAAGTTTATTAGCCAAAAAAGTTAAATCCGCAGGATTAAATATTAGTGTTACTAACTGTGCAATTAACAACCTTCCTGGTGATGTTGATATTGTTATTACGCATAAAGATTTAACTCCTCGTGCAATTAAGCATGCAGCTCAAGCTAAGCATTTATCTTTAACTAACTTCTTAGACAGTACTCTTTATGATGGACTAGTAGCAGAAATCATCGCAGCATCAGGAACGCCTGCACCAAGCAGTCAACCTGCTGCAGTTGTTGAAGAACCTACTGCAAAGCCTGTATTTGAATTAACTGAAAAGAATATTTATTTAGGTTTGAAAGCTGAAAACAAACAACAAGCAATCCAATTTGCAGGTGAGCAACTTGTAAAATTAGGTTATGCAGAACCAGCTTACATTGAAGGTATGTTTGAGCGTGAAAAACTAGTAACAACGTATCTTGGTGAATCAATTGCAGTACCACATGGTACGATTGAAGCAAAAGAAAGTGTTATTAAAACGGGTATTGTCGTATGTCAATATTCAGACGGTATACTGTTTGGTGATGAAGCAGATGATATCGCTAAACTAGTTATTGGTATTGCTGCTAAGAATGATGAACATATTAGCGTAATCACAACTATAACTAATGCTCTTGATGACCCAGAAGCTATCGAAACATTGATCAATAGTAAAGATGTTCAAAAAGTATTAAGTATATTAAGTTAGTCAAATCAGACTTAATTAAAACGCTGGTTTTTACCAGCGTTTTTCGTTTTAGATTACTTTCATAAGGAAAAAACAATGAAATCAATTCATTTTGGCGCGGGTAATATTGGCCGTGGCTTTATTGGTAAATTATTAGCAGATGCTGGCATAAAAGTTACTTTTGCTGATGTCGATGAAAAAGTTATTAATTTGCTAAATACACTGAATACTTACAATGTAAAAGTAGTTGGTGCAGAATGTAAAACAGAAGTTGTTTCTGGTGTTAATGCAATTAATTCAACAAGTGAAGAGTTAGTTGCTCTTATCAGTGAAACAGATTTAATCACTACAGCCGTTGGCCCTAATGTATTAGTTATTATCGCTAACAAAATTGCACAAGGCTTAGCATTACGTTTTGATGCAAAAAACGAGCAATTCCTTAATATCATCGCATGTGAAAACATGATCCGTGGTACGACTTTTCTTAAAGCAGAAGTCTATAAGCATTTAGATGAAAAGTACCATGAGCAAGCAGAGCGTTTAGTTGGTTTTGTGGATTCTGCCGTAGACCGTATTGTACCTCCTTCTGAATCTGATGATCCTCTTGAAGTGACAGTGGAAAGCTTCAGTGAGTGGATTGTTGATGAGCAACAATTTAGAGGTGAAATACCTGTTATTGAAGGCATGCAGAAAACTGATAACTTAATGGCTTTCATCGAACGTAAACTATTTACCTTAAATACGGGTCATATCATGACTGCTTATTTAGGTGCATTAGCAGGTCATGAAACAGTTAAAGATGCTATTGATGATGATGCTATTTGTTCTCAGGTAAAACAAGCAATGCAAGAAAGTGGTGAAGTATTGATTAACCGTTATGGTTTTGAGCGTGATGCACACAATGCTTACATTGACAAAATTATCGGTCGCTTTGCGAATCCTTATCTACATGATGAAATTGACCGTGTAGGCCGCCAACCTATCCGTAAGTTAGGAGAGAATGATCGTTTAGTTAAACCTCTATTAGGTACAATTGAATACGCTACTGCTAATGATATGTTACTAAAAGGTATCGCTGCTGCATTTAAATATAAAAATAGCGACGATCCTCAAGCAATTGAATTACAAGCGTCATTAGAAGAGATTGGCTTTATTGCAACACTGTCTAAATACACTGGTTTACCAGCGGATAGTAATGAAGCGATCAAAATAGAACAGCTATACCTAGCGATGGCTTAAAAGAAATAGTTGTACGAGATCCTATCTCGTACAACCTAACCTAGCTGAGCTTATGTCAAAACAACTGCAAGAAACTGAAATACTAGAATGTCTGAATACGAGCCTGACTGCTCGTGGTTTTTTTATCTCTACAGTGGATATCTTTGAACAACTGATTCAAGGGTTAATTGAACGTATTTTTCTGAAAAATGATTTTGCTGTTCAATCTGTTGTGGGTCCACTACTACATAATTCAGGGCCTTTAGGTGAGTTGTCTGTTCGTTTAAAACTATTATTTGGTTTAGGGGTGATACCTCATCCTATTTATCAAGATATAGAAAGCATTATAAAATTAAAAAATTTACTCAGTAATGATAGTGCCGAATACCACTTTACCGATCAGTTAATTGCTGATGCCATTAAATCTCTGCATTTAGCTAAAAATATGAATATGGGTATTTTTGATTTAGTAGCTGTTGCACAAGATGATATAGATTTAACTTTTTATAAAATGCAATTAGATAGACAGCAACAAGTGATCAAGTCATCCTTAGCGCTTGAAATTATTTCTCTCTGCGAAACTTTAAATAAAGAAAGTCCTTTTTAATACTTCATTAATAAAACGGTAGTGATAAGACTTTAAACTCGCTAATAATAGATATTGATTAAATGCTATTAGCAATGTCTAGTTTATGAAATAAAAAAAGGCTCTGATACCGATAGGTACCAGAGCCTTTTTATTTATACTATATAAATGCTTACTTTATAATATATAACGAGTTAAATCTTCATCTTGAACGACTTCATCTAGCATACTAGCCACATAGGCTTCATCAATCGTAATTGACTCACCTGAACGTTCAGTGGCTTCATAAGATAGCTCATCCATAATGTGCTCCATCATAGTATGTAAACGTCGTGCTCCGATATTTTCGGTCGTTTCATTCACATGCCATGCAGACTTCGCTATTTTATTGATACCGCATTGAGTGAAAGTAATGGTCACTCCTTCAGTCGCTAATAAAGCTTGGTACTGTTCGCTTAGAGAAGCTTTAGGCTCGGTTAAAATACGTGCTAAATCTTCTTCACGTAATGCTTCTAATTCAACTCTGATTGGTAAACGACCTTGTAACTCAGGGATCAAGTCAGAAGGTTTCGCCACTTGGAATGCACCTGAAGCGATAAACAGCATATGGTCTGTTTTGACCATGCCATGTTTAGTTTGTACTGTTGAACCTTCAATCAAAGGAAGTAGGTCACGCTGTACGCCTTCACGTGAAACATCTGGGCCAGATGACTCACCACGCTTACATATTTTATCTATTTCATCTATAAAGATAATGCCATTGTTTTCTGCTGCGAAAATGGCTTTTTCTTTTAAGTCTTCTTGGTTAATCAGTTTTGACGCTTCGCTTTCTATTAATGCTTTTAATGCGTCCTTAATTTTCATTTTACGTTTTTTAGACTCGCTCTTATTACCTAAGTTTTGGAACATGCCTTGTAGTTGGTTCGTCATCTCCTCCATACCAGGAGGCGCCATTATTTCTACACCAATTTGTGGTGCTGGCACATCAATTTCAACTTCTTTATCGTCTAATTTTCCTTCTCGTAATTTTTTACGGAAAGACTGTCTCGCAGGCCCTTCTTCAACAACTTCTGAATTGTTCACATCCCATTCAGTTGCTGTTTTAGCAGGTGGAATAAGAATATCTAAAATACGCTCTTCAGCTAAATCTTCTGCTTTTGCAGTTACTTTTGCTAATTCTTGCTCTTTTGTTATTTTAATTGCAGCTTCAACTAAATCTTTAACGATACTTTCAACTTCTTTACCGACATAACCTACTTCAGTAAATTTTGTCGCTTCAACTTTAATGAAGGGTGCATTGGCTAATTTTGCTAAGCGGCGTGCAATTTCAGTTTTACCAACACCCGTTGGACCTATCATTAAAATATTTTTAGGCGTTACTTCATGACGAATATCTTCATCAAGTTGCATGCGACGCCAGCGATTACGTAATGCGATAGCAACGGCGCGTTTAGCTTTGCTTTGGCCTATTATGTGGCGATCTAATTCATGCGCTATTTGTTGCGGAGTCATATTGTTAGTCATGTGTATTCCTATTTTTTTGTTGCTATTTCAGCATCAATGTCGATACATTCAATCGTTTGGTTAGTGTTAGTAAATACACATATGTTGCCGGCGATAGTGAGTGCTTTTTCAACTATTTCCTGCGCAGATAAATCAGTATTTTCTAATAAAGCCATGGCTGCAGATTGTGCGAAATTACCACCTGAACCAATGGCAATTAAGTCATTTTCAGGTCTAACTACATCACCATTACCGGTAATAATATAGGAATGTTTTTTATCTGCGACGGCTAATAATGCTTCTAATTTTCTTAACATGCGATCGGTACGCCAATCTTTGGCTAATTCAACCGCTGCGCGTTCAAGGTTACCTTGGTGGGCTTGTAGCTTGGCTTCAAAACGCTCTAACAAAGTAAAAGCATCCGCAGTGCCTCCCGCAAAGCCTGCAATGACTTGATCATTGTATAAACGGTGTACTTTGCGTGCATTGCCTTTCATTACGGTGTTACCGAGTGATACCTGACCATCACCACCGATAACCACTTGATTACCGCGTCGTACAGAAACAATAGTCGTCATATTGAACCCTTTTGTTGTTTGTTAACTAAATGAGTAGGCCAAATTATTGGCTGATAAATATAAAATGGGGTGGTTTTTATTGAATTCAAGGGGAAATAGGCAAAGAAAAGGAGAACCTAGGTTCTCCTTTAAAATGATTAACGCCAATACCATATTTGACAGCCATTTATTTTGGCTCGTTGTAGTTTATGCCGTTGCTTTTCTGCTAAGCGCTTACGTTCGTATGGGCCCAAAATAACGCGATACCAATTGCCGGTCTTTTTTACCTGACTTTCTAGCCCTTGAAAAGCTATTTTTGCTTTCAAAGACTCAGCATCACCCTGATGTCTAAATGAACCACATTGCATTTGATAAGGTCGAGTTGATTTTTTTTGTTCAGGTATTTCAACGGTTACTTCTTTGGTTTTTAATATATCAACGTAATCCCATTGTGGTTGGGGTTTTTCAGGTAGCACTTCTTCATTTTTAACCATGCTTTTCTTAGGCTTAACTTGAGGTGCTGGTTTATCGACAGCAAAAACAAAATAGCCAATAAAAGCGATTAACACGAGCGCAAAAAAACAAGCAATATATGGAAACCCTTGTTGATTAGGTTTACGTTTATTATTTCTTTTATTTGCCCCGCGTTTAGCAGGTTTTCTTCGTGTTACCTTGGCCATTATTACATACGTTCCAATGTGTTAATGCCTAACAGAGCTAAACCTTGTTGCAGCGTTTTAGCCGTTAAACCAGCTAGTTTTAAACGGCTTTGTTTTTGTGTTTCATTCTCTGCGATTAATATTGGGCAAGCTTCGTAAAAACTTGAGAATAAACCGGCTAACTCAAACAGGTAAGCACATAAGAAGTGTGGCATTCCTTGTTTACCAACTTGATCAATAATTTCATTAAACTGCATCAGTTTGTTAGCTAGATCGATCTCTTTTTCTTCGCTAAATGAAACATCAGCAGTGACACTATTTATTTCGATACCTGCTTTATTAAAGATACTGGCTACACGTGTGTAAGCATATAATAAATAAGGAGCAGTATTTCCTTCAAAACTTAACATGCTATCAAAACTAAAGGTGTAATCGCTGGTGCGGTTTTTTGATAAGTCTGCATACTTTACAGAAGAAATGCCAACGATTGAGGCAATATGACGTAGTTCGTCTTCTGCCATATCTTGATTTTTTTCTTTTACTAATTGGTAAGCACGTTGTTCTGCTTCGGTAAGTAAGTCAGCTAGTTTTGGTGTTGAACCTGCACGTGTTTTGAATGGTTTTCCATCCTCTCCCATTACCGTACCAAAGGGCATATGTTCAAGTGAGGTGCCTGCTTTAACAAACTCAGCTAAGCGTGCAACTTGAAAGACTTGCTGGAAATGCAACCCTTGACGCGCATCGACAAAGTATAAAACGCGATCCGCATTTAATACCGATTGACGGTAGCGGATGGCTGCTAAATCAGACGTAGCATATAAAAATCCACCATCTTTTTTCTTGATAATAACAGGTAGAGGTTCGCCTTCTTTATTTTTAAATTCATCTAAGAAAACACATTTAGCACCTTGGCTTTCTTGTAATAAACCTTTTGCATCTAGGTCGCTGACAACGACTGACAAGTCTTTATCATATGCACTTTCTCCGCGCACATCATCTAAACTTAAGCTTACCCCTAAACGATCATAGGCTTCTTGACAGTGTGCAATACTAATTTCTTTGAATTCTTTCCATAGGGCTAAGCATTCGCTATCACCGCTTTGTAGAGCAACTACTAGATCACGGGCTCGGTTAGCAAAGACTTCTGACTCATCAAAACGTCCTTTTGCGGCGCGGTAGAATACTTCTAGGTTGGCAAGGTTTTTATTAATCTCTTCCCCTTTTGCTCGTAACTCTTCCATATAGGCTAAAAGCATACCAAATTGAGTTCCCCAATCACCCACGTGATTTTGGCGAACAACATTATGCCCTTGAAACTCTAGCGTACGGGTTACTGAGTCACCGATAATCGTTGAGCGTAAATGACCTACGTGCATTTCTTTGGCAAGGTTAGGCGATGAGTAATCGATCACTACCGTTTGTGGTGTGTCAGTTACTTGCACATTTAAACGCTCATCTGCAAAAGCGCTATCAATTTGTTTTTCGATATAGTGAGGGTTGATGAAAAAATTAATAAAACCAGGACCTGCGATCTCTGTTTTGAGCACTAATTCTGAAGCCGGTAAGTTTTTTACGATTAGCTCAGCAAGGGCGCGTGGATTTTGTTTTGCTGGTTTTGCTAGCATTAAAGCTAAGTTATTAGCAAAGTCGCCATGTGATTTGTCTTTAGTGCGATCAATCGTGATGCGTGGTTGAGCATCGGCAGGTAAAATTTGTTGTGTCTGTAAAGAAGCAACTGCTTGTTCAAGGAGGGTTTGGATTAATGCTTTCATGGGTAACTCACCAATTGATTCGACAAATAAAGTAGTCAGATTCTACCGTTTATCGTTGGTGAAGACTAGCGAGGAAGTTAATAACAAGCCTTAAAAGTCCAATATCAGGAATACTTTTAATATTAGCGGCAGATGAAACTATAAGTACTCAAATTCATGACTGGCGATAACAACTTGATACAGCATTTCTTCTTCTTTACTGGTTAATTGCCCGATAGCCGTTTCTGCTTCTAAAGTAGGGCTGTTATTAGCAACCGCTTTCATTGCTTCAATTAATTGCATATCTAATTGTATTGCTAAAGTCACAATGTCTTCTAACTCTAAATCTGTTTTTAGCTCAAGGTCTTTGCAGCGTTGTGGAAAACTTTGGTCGAAGAAGTTATCTAACAGGGTGTCTAATAAACTAACGGGAGCGAGTTTAATGTATTGATGTAAATTGAGATGAGAGATTTGCTCTCTGTTTTTCATGTATTCTAATAATAATTTTGTTTTTCGGTCGCTGGCTTCTTCACCCAACCGCTGATAAAGGTCGGCTAAGGCTTTATGGCAGTCTTCAATATAAACTAAAAAGTCTTTGATCAGTTTAGAACGCATAATTCACTCCCTGTATTATGTGCTTAGCGCAACTATTAAAAAATAGGCACTAAACCAGTGTAATTAGTTTTCATTTTTTAGCATCTTATAAAGATCAAAACTGCTTGTTTATCGAATGATAATCACAGTTTTGATTATGCTTCAACGTTGTTGATTGCGTTTAAATAAAAGCGCCAACACCGATAATCGTTATGCTAGCGCCTCGTATTAACATCGAGACCTTCATAGCCGTTATCAAGCAATACGCATTATTTAGCCATTAACTTGGACACTCTCATCGATTATATGACTTCTAAGCGAGCATAGGTTGTCATCAACCATTTGCTACCGACACCCATAAAGTGAACTTGTAAACGACTATTTTCACCACTACCTTCTTGCGCTGTAATCGTGCCTTCTCCAAACTTGGGATGCATCACTTGTTGTCCTAGTTTGAACCCCTGAATATCTTGAGTGATAGCTAGCTTTGGTTTCTGTACAACGGGTTGTGCTCTTCGAACTTGGGTTTTTAAACGAATATATTCAATATTCTCTTCTGGAAGCTCACTAATAAAACGCGATGGTGGATGAAACTTTTCTTGTCCATACAAGCGGCGACTTTCAGCATGACAAAGCGTTAATTTTGTCATTGCTCGTGTTAAGCCCACATAACATAAGCGGCGCTCTTCGGCCATTCGTGTTTCATCGGTAGCTGATTGCTGTCCAGGGAACATGCCTTCTTCTACTCCAACAATAAATACCTGTGGAAACTCTAACCCTTTAGCTGCATGCATAGTCATTAATTGAACTGCATCTTCAAACTCATCGGCTTGATTATCACCTGATTCTAAAGCTGCGTAAGCTAAAAAGGCAGTCAACTCTTCCATCTCTTGCTCTTCTTCGGGAATAACAAATCCTTTAGTCGCTGACACTAATTCTTGTAAGTTCTCGATTCGGCTACGGGATTTCTCTCCTTTTTCAGCTTCATACATCGCCTCTAAACCTGAGTGTTTATTGATGTGATCCACCATTTGGAATAAAGGTAATTCTGAGGTTTCATTTTTAAAGCGGTTAATTAAAGTTAAGAAACCACTTAATGACGCCTTAGCAGCAGGACTTAATTGTTTGTTTTCAATTAAGTATTGGCTAGCTTGCCATAGCGTATAACCTTGCTCACGGGCACAAATCCTTATTTTATCTAAGCTAGTATTACCTATTTTTCGTTTAGGCTTGTTAACAATTCGTTCGAAAGCAGCGTCGTCTTGATGGTTATTCATTAATCGTAAATAGGCAATGCTGTCTTTAATTTCCAAGCGGTCGAAGAAGCGTTGCCCACCATAAATATGATAAGGAATTTGCTGTGCCATTAATTGTTCTTCAAATAAACGCGATTGTGCATTGCTGCGGTATAAAATGGCACATTCGCTGAGTTTGTTACCTGCCTTTTCCCATGTTTGCAACTGGCTAGTGACATAACGCACTTCATCATAATCATTGAAGGCACTATAGATGGAGATTGGCTCGCCATCATCCCCGTCAGTCCACAGAACTTTTCCTAAACGATCGCTGTTATTTTGAATTAATTGATTTGAGGCTTTTAGGATATTGCCTGTGGAGCGATAATTTTGCTCTAAACGAATAGTAACGGGTGACGTTTTCTCTTTTAAAAAACGTTGAATATTTTCAATATCTGCGCCGCGCCAACCGTAGATAGACTGATCATCATCACCGACAATGGTTAGGTAATTATTGTTATCAGTTAATAGTGTTAACCAAGCGTATTGTAATTTATTCGTATCTTGAAACTCGTCAACTAAAACATGTTGAAAACGCTGTTGATAATGAAGCAATAGTGCGGCGTTATTTAACAACAACTCATGCGCACGCAATAATAATTCTGCAAAGTCGACTAATCCAGCTAATTGGCAAGCGGCTTCATAGGCTTGATAGACTTGCAAGCGGTGCTTATCTTGTACGCCGAAACCTGGGTCGATATGTTTAGCACGTAACCCTTCGTCTTTTTTATCGTTGATGTACCATTGCAACTCTTTTGCAGGGTAATACTTTTCATCTAACCCTAAGCTTTTGATTATGCGCTTAACCATCTTTTGTTGGTCATCACTATCAATAATTTGGAATTGCTCTGGTAAGTTTGCTTCTTGATGATGCAAGCGCAATAAACGATGGGCAATACCGTGGAAAGTACCAATCCACATACTACCAATTTGCTGTGGGCAAATGTCAGCAATACGTCCACGCATCTCTTTTGCTGCTTTGTTGGTAAAAGTAACCGCTAAAATACCGTAGGTAGGTATTTGATTAACTTGCATAAGCCATGCGATTCTATGGGTTAAAACACGTGTTTTACCACTACCGGCGCCGGCTAACACCAGCATATTTTGTTCTGGTGCTGATACGGCAGCGCGTTGATGATCATTTAAATCATCGATAAGGTAAGATACGTCCATAAAAATGCCTGTTTATTTATTCAGTAGAAAGGAACTATACCGAAACATCGCATAAATGTGAATATTCTATATTTTAGTATATGCCAAAGAACCTCTGCTGAAATACCGTGGTAACGATTATTGATAGTCGCAGAACGGTTGTTCTGAAGGATCAGCAGCAGGCTATAAAATAGCTAATAAGTCTTGTAGGTCGGCCATTTCCAAAGTCGGTAGTAACTTGGCGCGCTCAAGTTTTGTATGGTTAGGGTTAAACCAAACTGCTTGTGCTTTATTATTTTGTGCCCCATATACGTCTGAGATCAAGTGATCACCCACGTGTAATATGTCCTCTACCTTGATATCCAACTTTGATGCCGCTTGTTGAAACATATCTAAATGTGGTTTGCTACGTAATCCATCGCCCGCTTTTATCACAAATTGAAATTTATCATGGAGACCGATCTGTTTCACATTCACGTTACCATTGGTTAATGCGATGACAGGGTAATGCAATGCGAGTTGTTGTAATAATTTAATACTTTTTTCTGGCACCGTGAAATCACTGCGTAATTGCAGAAATACCTGTAATGCATTATCGGCATACTTAATAGCATTAACCATTGCAATACCATAAACCACCATGATGCGTTGAATAATTTCTTTACGCCATAGCGATACATCATGTTGTAATGCCGGATTTTCTTTTATCAGTAAATCTCTATATAAACCCCATTTACGGGCATCTAACTCTGCTAATTGCTGATAGGTTGTACGTAAATAGACAAGGAAGTCCGCTTCCGCCTTTATGATGATCGGGTGGTTGTCATATAAGGTATCATCCAAATCAAAGCTAATTGCTTTGAAAGGGCGAAGGGGTCTATAAAATTTCATTTTTGTCCCTATTAATAATGTTATTTTTTACGCTTAGCGCGAGGGTGTGCTTTATCATACACTTCTGCTAAATGCTGAAAATCTAAATGCGTATAAATTTGTGTCGTGGCTAGGTCTGCATGGCCTAATAAGGTTTGTACCGCTCGTAGGTTACCACTGGATTCCAGCATATGGGTTGCAAATGAATGTCGTAATTTGTGGGGATTAACGTGGCTTGGTAATGCCTGCTGTAGCCCCCATTTTTCCATACGCATTTGCACACTACGCGCTGAAATTCGTCTTTTTTGTTTAGATAAAAAGAGTGCTGTTTCACCGGCTTCCGCAAATTCAGGTCTGATCTTTAACCACAGTTTAATGGTACTAACGGCACTCTTAGTAATAGGTAATAGACGCTGTTTACTGCCTTTACCAGTTACCATTATCTCTTTTTCCGATAACTTTATATCTTTTAAGTTAATACCCACTAACTCACTTAATCTTAATCCAGAAGAATACATGAGCTCCATCATACAATGATCTCGAATGGTAAGCGGGTCTTCGCCATCAATATCTAATAGCTGATCCATATCGTCGACACTGATGTTTTTAG
Organism: Vibrio sp. 2-Bac 85; assembly: GCF_037546705.1. NCBI lineage: Bacteria > Pseudomonadati > Pseudomonadota > Gammaproteobacteria > Vibrionales > Vibrionaceae > Vibrio > Vibrio sp. 2-Bac 85. The sequence goes on from NZ_JALAAB010000023.1 coordinate 14,310, forward strand.
GTAGCGGTTTATCTAATTTTGGCGCGGCAACGCCTTTAGCGGGATTAAAGGTGAGTTGATCGTTCTTAACCAGGTATTCTAGAAAAGAGCGTAATGCAGAAAGTTTGGTCGCAATGGAACGTGCTTTAATACCATTTTGATGTAACTGTTTAGCTAATAAGCGTACTTGGTGTGTATCAAGCTGTTGCCATGTTTGTATGTTTTGAAGCTTTAATAATGCAATAAACTCATTAAGGTGACGTTGGTAATTATTGATAGTGACAGGGCTTAAGCCACGTTGGCTAGCAATATGTAATAAATAGCGTTGTGTATCTGGTAATAAAGAACTCATGGTCAATCCTAGATAATAAAAAAGTGCATAGGCCAATTCTCAAATGAATTAACCATGCACTTTTTAAGATCGTTGTTTTAGCATTGCATCCTTACAGTCAATGTTATGGATGGCGCGCTATAAAATAATAACAGGATCTGTTTATATTTGAATTTGTCCATCAAAGACAAACTCAGCGGGACCACTCATGCGCACACTTTGTCCTAGCTGCCAAAAAAAGCGCAACTCGCCACCGGGTAATTCAATACGGCAATGTGTATCTAATTTGCCTTGTAATTGACCAACCACAGCTGCTGCACAAGCGCCAGTGCCACAAGCTAAGGTTTCTCCTACGCCACGTTCCCATACGCGCAGCTTTGCATAACCACGGTCTATTATTTGTAAAAAACCAACATTCACTTTGTTTGGAAAGCGTTCATGTACTTCTAGTAACGGACCCAATGTTTCAACCGGAGCTGTTTCTATATCATCAACAAGTACAACACAGTGTGGGTTACCCATTGAAACCACACCACATAGAACAGTGTGGTCTTCAACACGTAGAATATATGTTTTTTCTTCTTTCTGCGCTTCAAAGGGCACTTTTGCTGGCTCTAAAATAGGTTTGCCCATATCCACAATAATATTGCCATCTTGTTCTATTTTTAGTTGAATTTTACCCTTTGCAGTACTGACGTTAATCACGCGTTTGTGGGTTAATCCTTTTAGTTTAACAAAACGAGCAAAACAACGAGCGCCATTGCCACATTGCTCTACTTCACTTCCATCAGCATTAAAGATGCGGTAATGAAAGTCTAAATCTGGATCATAGGGAGGTTCAACCATTAATAATTGGTCGAAGCCTATGCCAAAGTTACGATCTGCTAACCTGCAGATCGTCTCTTTAGATAGAAAGACATTTTGCGTGACGTTGTTAATAACCATAAAGTCATTACCCAAGCCGTGCATTTTAGAAAATTCAATATTCATCTTTGCTCTACTTTTACCAATAAAACCTATTAAAATAGGGAGTTAATACTCCCTGAGATAGCGCATAAGTTTTAACTAAGGTAAAACATGCTCACCGCGCCATAGTTCAATGTGTTTTTCACGTTGACGTACAACAAAGGCTTTATCACCATCAACCATTATTTCTGCTGGGCGACAACGAGAGTTGTAATTTGAACTCATAGTTGCACCGTAAGCACCTGCACTACGGATCACTAAATGATCACCTTCAGCAATGGTTAGTGAGCGATCTTTACCTAAAAAGTCACCTGTTTCACAAATAGGGCCAACAACATCGTAAACACGACTTGGACGTGTTTCAGGATCGTTTAATTTATTATTAAGTGGAATGATATTTTGCCATGCACTGTATAACGCAGGACGAATTAAATCATTCATTGCTGCATCTACAATCGCAAAGTTCTTATGGTCGTTTAATTTTAAAAACTCAACTTTAGTCACTAAAACACCCGCATTGGCCATAATTGCTCGGCCTGGTTCAAAAATAAGTTTTAGTTTACGGCCGTTCATACGTTCAATAATTGCGTGCATGTATTGTGCAGGCTGTGGTGGTGTTTCGCCATTGTATGGCACGCCTAAGCCGCCGCCTAAATCAAGGTGTTCGATTGTAATGCCCTGTGTTGCTAGGCTATCAATTAAGATAAGTAGTTTATCTAACGCTTCTAAGAATGGTTCAATTTCAGTTAGCTGAGAACCAATGTGGCAATCTACCCCTTTTACTTCTAAGAAAGGCAATTCACTAGCGATATTATAAACTGTCGATGCTTGCTCTATTTCAATACCAAATTTATTCTCTTTTAATCCTGTAGAAATATAAGGATGTGTACCTGCATCGATATTTGGATTAATTCGAATCGAAATAGGGGCTTTCTTGTTTAAACAGCCAGCTACTTCGTTAATACGGTACAACTCAGAGATAGATTCAACATTGAAACAGTGGATCCCTGCTTGTAATGCGGTCGATATTTCAATTTCAGTTTTGCCTACACCAGAGAAAACAACTTTTTTAGGGTCTCCGCCAGCTTGAATAACACGCAATAACTCACCAACCGATACAATATCAAAACCTGAACCCAAGCGAGCCATTAGATTAAGTACACCTAGGTTTGAGTTTGCTTTAACAGCGTAACAAATTAAATGAGGATGAGAGCCCGCAGCATTATCAAAAGCTTTCCAATGACGCTCGATAGTTGCACGAGAGTATACATACGCTGGCGTACCTGATTTCTTGATGATATCTTCAATTGCAGTGTCTTCGACTAATAGACGGCCATCGCTATGGTAATTAAAATGATCCAATTTGAAATCCTTTTGTTGATTCTGTAGTTTATTGGTTATTGTCACTGCCTTCATGCATATTTTATTGTGAAGTATTTAAGGCATCTGTTGTATCTGCTTCGGTTGCGTTGTTTTGCACCGGTTGTTCTTTAGGTGCTGGTGGCGCTTCTCTGTAAAGTGGGCCTTTCATACCACAACCTATCAATAAACTTGAAAAAAGCAGGGCTATTAACGATAAATTCAGTTTTTTCATACCTTCTCCTAGTTAAATATTTTTAGCCCTCTATAATCGCATTTCATCGGTAAAAAGCAAAGGAGAAGTAAATGACGGATAGCGAATTTCTTGAATTAGCGGATATGTTGTACCAAAAAATCGAAGATAACATTGAAGCGTCAGGTGCTGATATAGATTATGACCAAAACGGTGCTTTGCTAACCTTGGAGTTTGAGAATAGAACTAAATTGATTATTAATCGCCAACAACCATTACATCAAGTGTGGTTAGCCACATTAGAAAATGGCCATCATTATGATTTTAAAGATGGCTTCTGGATTGATGACCGAAGTGGGGCAGAGTTTTTAAGTTTCTTATCTGCGGCGATTAGCAAGCAATCAGGTGAAAAAATAATCTTTGAATAGTTTCAGAATACTAAGTTGAATCGCATTTCGCTATAGTTGCTATTTAAATAGCCATTTTTAATAGTAAAAGCAGTCATTAAATATGTTTAAATTTTTTTTCGGTTACCCGTTTATTTTCTTGGTGTGCTTTTGGTTAGCGAGTGATATTGAGATCACAACCTCCTTAAAAGCATTTAAGCAGAGTCAGTTTTCGATTCAGTTCCCACAAGCGAGTTTAAGGGCAGATCAATCAGATCCTTGGTTTGAGTTTTATTGGCCAATGGTTGAGCAAGATAATGAGCAACAAAAATATAAGATATCTCTAGAGGATAAATAATGAATACAGTTGTCTTTCCTGGATCCTTTGATCCCGTTACTAATGGCCACCTTGATCTTATCACTCGTGCGAGTTGTTTAGCTGATCGGGTGATTGTTGCGGTGGCTATCAATAGTAGCAAAAAACCTTGGTTTGATTTGCAAACCCGCTGTGATTTGCTTTCCGAAGCCACTAAACACCTAAATGGTGTGGAGATTGTGCCATTCAACGGTTTGTTGGCTGAGTTCGCAAAAACGCATCAAGCACAGGCATTAATACGTGGTATTCGTGGTGGAACTGACGCTGATTATGAAATTCAATTATCGCAAGTAAATCACACCCTCAATCCTGAATTAGAGACTATTTTATTGCCTGCACATGCACGCACTGCTTTTATATCTTCAACTATTGTTAAAGAAGTCTTTAAACATCAAGGTGATATTAGCTTATTAGCGCCGACATGTGTGCAACAAGCATTTATCGACCGCCAGTAAAAATGCTGTTATTTTTCTAAAAGTCCCAATCACAATGAACTCATTTGGGACTTTCATCTCTTTTTGTATCATTTCTCTATGACAATGCTGTTAAGCATTGTAAGAGTTGCATACACTGCTTCCTAGCTATGCCAATTCTGCTAGTTGATTAATATTGTTGGTTAAAATGTACCACTTCTATTTGAAATGGGTTTATTTTCTCTGCTCAATATTTAATCACATATTCAGGAATGTTGGTATTATAAAAATTAAAGTAGAGACCTTTGTAATGACAAAGGTCTCTACTTTAATCCGTTTCAGATCCTGACAAGTATTTATGGTGCTGGTGGTCGACCTCATTTTCAATAGTAGATAGCAAACACCAAGTCACTTGACACATAAAAAAGGAATTATTATGAGAACAAGCGTTAAGCCTATCATATTGGCTACCCTCTTCAGTGCAGCCCTTTGGGGATGCTCTTCTGCACCACAACATCAATGGCAAGCAGATAAAAGCTATGATTTAACTGTACTACATACTAACGATCATCATGGCCGCTTTTGGCAAAACCGCCATGGTGAATATGGCATGGCTGCGCGTAAAACCTTAATTGATCAAATTCGTCAAGAAGTTGAAGGGGTAGGAGGCAGTGTTTTATTACTCTCCGGTGGTGATATCAACACAGGAGTGCCAGAATCTGATTTACAAGATGCAGAGCCAGATTTTAAAGGCATGAGCATGATTGGTTACGATGCAATGGCATTAGGTAACCATGAATTTGATAATCCGTTATCTGTACTTGAAAAACAGGGAAAGTGGGCAAACTTCCCAATGTTGTCGGCGAATATCTATAATAAAAAAACAGGTCAGCGTTTATTCCAGCCTTATCAGGTTTTTGTTAAACAAGGAGTAAAGATCGCTGTTATTGGGTTAACAACAGAAGACACTGCTAAAATTGGTAATCCAGAATACATTAGCGGTATTGACTTTCGAGATCCAAAGATAGAAGCCGCCAAGGTTATCGTTGAACTTGAAAAAAATGAACAACCCGATTTGATTTTTGCTGTAACGCATATGGGGCATTATCAAGATGCAGGCTTTGGTGTTAATGCACCTGGAGATGTTAGCCTTGCACGCTCTCTACCTGAAGGCGCTCTGGACATGATTATTGGTGGACATTCACAGGAACCGGTTTGTATGGAGGGAGTGAATGTTGTTAATAGTCAATTTAAACCAGGTGATGATTGTGTACCAGACAAACAAAATGGTACTTACATTGTTCAAGCCCATGAGTGGGGTAAATATGTTGGACGTGCAGATTATAAATTTAAAAATGGCGAACTAGCATTAGTTAATTACCGCTTAATTCCTGTTAATTTAGTGAAAAAAATAAAAGTGGATGGGGAGTCAAAACGTGTATTGATTCAATCACAGATTGCACAAGATCCAGCGCTATTAGCATTTTTGACACCTTACCAAGAAAAAGGTCAGGTTGAGTTAAATAACCAAGTAGCAGAAATTAATGGCAAACTTGAAGGTGACCGCAATGTGGTACGTTTTAAACAAACCAACTTAGGTCGATTAATTGCTAAAGCACATAAAGAAAGAGCGAAGGCTGATTTTAGTGTGATGAACTCCGGTGGTGTGCGTGATTCAATCGAAGCGGGTAGCGTTACCTACAAAGATGTTTTAAAAGTACAACCTTTTGCAAATCAATTAACCTACGTTGATATGAAAGGTGCTGAAGTCATAGAGTATCTTAATGCGGTTGCAACTAAACCTGTTGATACAGGTGCCTATGCTCAATTCTATGGCATTAGTATGGTTGTCAGTAAGACCTCTGTAAGCGAAGTGAAAATCAATGGAAAAGCAATTGATTTAATGCAAACGTATCGCTTCACCATTCCAAGTTTTAATGCAGCTGGTGGCGATGGGTATCCTAAAATCACAAATCATGCAGGTTTTGTAAATACTGGATTTGTAGATGCTGAGGTATTAAAAGACTACCTTGAGTCGCATACTCCTCTAAACGTTTCTGATTATGATGCTGCAGGTGAAATTAACTATAAATAATTTATTCAGATAGATTATAAAAGGCCTTGTTGCGCAGCTGAATTATTTACAGTGTCTGCAACAGGCCTTTATTTTTTAATGCTGGCAGTGACTACAATAGACACTGTTTCTGGCTGCTAATTTCACTGATGTTAATGGTTTATCACAGCCGGGACATAATTCCCCTGTTTTACCGTATACATGTAACGTTTGTTGAAAATAACCTGGTTTACCATCTCCTCCAACAAAGTCCTTCAATGTTGTTCCACCTTGTTTAATCGCCTCTTCTAAGATTTTTTTAATGGCAATAACTAATAGTTGATAACGCTTTAAACTAATATTGTTAGCCGCTCTAATGGGGCTTATTTTTGCACTAAATAAGGCTTCCGTTGCGTAAATATTACCTATACCAGTCACTACTTTTTGTTCCATAATAAATTGTTTAACCGGTATTTTTCTATTTTTAGCTTGTTCATAAAGCATTTCTGCAGTGAACTCCTCTGACAATGGTTCTGGACCGAGTATGCTTAATAAAGGGCATTCCTGTGGTGCTTCGCCTAACCATAAAATGGCACCAAAACGTCTGGGATCTTTATAACGCAATAAACAATGCTGAAACTCAAAGTCAACATGATCATGTTTTTGAGGTGAATCACCTAATTCGCAAATACGCAAACTACCAGACATACCAAGGTGGATCAGTAAGGTGCCATTTTCAAAGCGTAGCAGTAGATATTTAGCTCGTCGGTCTACTGCTAATAAAATTTTATTTTTTAATAGAATCAATAAATTACTGGGAATCGGCCAGCGCAGTTGATGATGACGGAGTACCACACCGGATATTTTTTGATCAACAATATGTGGGCTAATACCTCGACGGCTAGTTTCTACCTCTGGTAATTCTGGCATTTTGATCTCGTTATTAAATAAAATTAATTAAAACCCTAGATTCGCATAATAAGTGCAATTAATAAAATTAGTAAATGCTAAAAGGAAATAATATGAAGAATATTCCTACTTGGGCGATCGTAATGATTGGGTTAGTGTTTAATATCTCATCTGCATTAGTGACACATTTTTTTATTGAAGAAAAAAATGAAAAGTTATCCGCACTTAATATGCGAGCTACTGAAAATAGTAATCAAATTGAATTGTTGTGGTCTCAAATGGAAGCCATTGAACAAAAAAGAGATACCTTATTATTGTTAACTCAACAGGGAGAAATTAAACCTACGCTGATACCTGTATTGTCTTCTATTTTTGCCGCTCACTTACAACGTAAACTTAGCATCACAGAATTAAATGATTTTCAGTTTGTAAATAGAGAAATCAATCAATACCAACATCTTATCAGAGAGCAGATCGATCAACGTTTTTTAACCAACCTAGATTACAAAGAGAGAGAAGGCATATATAAAAAATCCATATCGAGTTTACGGAATTGGTCTATTTTCTTACAAATGATCGGTCTATCACTAATACTCGCACGAGATTTAAGTCGTAAATCATAATTAATTAAGTTATGAATTTAATTAAAAAGGAAGCCAATTATTTCAACCCGAGGACTACTGACCTAAAAATTGTGTCAGCTGTTTCGCGGGTAATGATAGAAAAAGTTGTTCATCGACTTGCAATATATACTGGTCATCTTGCAGCTGGTGGAGTTGCACAATAATTGGTTGCGTTTGTTCAGCGACAAAAAACTTAATAATAAAACTTGAAGTAGGCAAGCTTTGGAGCGTTAACACATCAAGGGGAACTGTTTGCCAGTTATTCACTACATTCTGTAGTTGTGTGCTGGAAATGCCTCTATTGGGCTTACTTTGCCAATTTCGACCTACACGAGTTATTACATAATCAGGTGTATCTATTTCTACAATGGTTAAGTCATTAGCAATCACGTGACGCTGTGATGTTTTGGAAGATAAACGCAATTCTTGGCTGAAGTTAAAGATAAAGATGATCAGCAAAACACCAAAAATAAGTACATTATTCCAGCCTTTTTTGGATAAGCGCATGCTAATTCCTTTTTTGTAGGTATAAAAAAACCCAGTATAAACTGGGTTTTTTAAGGTTAAATCAAAATTACTTGATTTTGCCTTCTTTGTAGATAACGTGTTTACGTACTACAGGGTCAAACTTTTTGATTTCAAACTTTTCAGGCATGTTCTTTTTATTTTTATCAGTAGTATAAAAATGACCAGTGCCAGCGCTTGAATTTAAACGAATTTTATCACGCATTTGTAAGCTCCTTAAACTTTAACGCCATTAGCACGGATATCAGTTAAAACTGAATCAATACCTTTTTTGTCGATGATACGCATACCTTTAGTAGTTAGGCGTAATTTAACAAAACGGTTCTCACTCTCAACCCAAAAACGGTGTGTTTGTAGGTTAGGTAAGAAACGACGTCGTGTACGGTTCTTTGCGTGTGATACATTGTTACCAACAGCTGGACGCTTGCCTGTAACTTGACATACTCTAGACATGTCGAAATCTCCAAAAATATTAGTTTTACTCGAGCAAAATAGTCGAACACCTTTTTTAGCCGTCGCCAAAGGCGTCGAGGGCGCATTTTATACATGATTGAGATTAAAAGATCAACAATTGTGACAATAAATGCTTTAAATCCACCCTTTTTCCGCAAATGAGGTGTATTTTCCATCACCAATGATGAAATGGTCCAGTATTTTAACATCAATTAATTGCAGTGTATTCACTAGTTTTTCAGTTATCTTTTTATCTGATTCACTGGCGGTTGGATCACCTGAAGGATGGTTATGGACCAAAATGACGGCTGCGGCATTTTCCTGCAATACTTTTTGCACGATAATACGTGGATGTACATTGGCACTATTGATGGTACCAAAGAAAAATTCGTGAAAGCGAATAACTCTATGTTGGCTATCTAATAATAATGCGGCGAAGACTTCATAGGGGTAATCTCGCATTTTTGCATTTAAAAATTGTTGTGTTTGTGCTGCGCTGGTTAAAGGGTCCCCTTTCATCAAAGGTTCTTGTAAATAACGACGCGACATTTCTAGTACAGCCTGCAATTGTACATATTTAGCTTGTCCTAATCCTTTATGTACACAAAAATCGCTTTCAGAGGCGGAAAATAAAGCGCGTAAAGATCCAAAATCAGTTAATAATTGGCGAGATAAAGTAACGACATCGATTCCTTGGCAACCAGTACGCAAAAAAATAGCTAATAATTCACTATCAGTTAAACTATTTGCACCTTGCTGAATTAATTTTTCACGAGGCCTCTCTTGTTTTGGCCATTGTTTTATTGATGTCAAATTTGAATACCTCAATAAAAGATAAGAGCCTTAAATCTAGTTGAAGTTGTCACATATTGCGTAATATTTTTATGCTATTGTAACGCCCATTTTTTTATTATTTTTGTTGAGAAGCTTATGTTGTCAATATTACCCCTTGAAGGGAAAAAGATACTGTTGGGTGTTTGTGGTGGGATTGCTGCTTACAAAAGTGCTGAATTAACCCGTCGTTTAATTGATCAAGGCGCGCAAGTTCGTATTGTAATGACTGCTTCAGCTAAACAGTTTATTACCCCTTTAACGATGCAAGCTGTTTCCGGTCATGTCATTTACGATGACTTATTAGATCCCCAAGCAGAAGCTGGTATGGGTCACATTGAATTAGCTAAATGGGCTGATTTAATTTTAATTGCACCTGCAACTGCTAATGCGATTGCTCGTTTACGCGCTGGCATGGCCGATGAGTTGCTTACAACTTTATGTTTAGCTAGTCCATCGCCTATTGCGATTGCTCCAGCCATGAATCAACAGATGTATTTAGCGGCTGCAACACAAGAAAATTTAAAAGTATTAAAAGCTCGAGGGTTACATATATGGGGGCCCGCTCAAGGCTTACAAGCCTGTGGAGACGTTGGTCCTGGTCGCTTACTTGAAGTACCTGACTTGGTTCAATTATGTTGTAAATTTTTTGCGCCTGCGGATCAGTCTTTAGCAGGTGTTAATGTTGTGATCACTGCGGGACCAACCCAAGAAGCGATCGATCCTGTGCGTTATATAAGTAATCATAGTTCTGGAAAAATGGGCTTTTCATTGGCGCAAGCTGCGTCAAATATGGGCGCGAATGTAACCGTAATTGCTGGACCAGTTCAATTAACTCTACCTTCTAATATTAAACGCATAGATGTAAAAAGTGCGATTGATATGCATCAAGCAGCACTTGCTTCAATTGTTGATGCAGATATATTCATTGCTTGTGCTGCAGTGGCTGATTATCGTGCACAGCAAGTCCATGATGAAAAAATGAAGAAACAAAGTGGTACTGATTCAATTACATTAACCTTGGTTAAAAATCCAGATATTATTGCCGATGTGGCGAAGTCAGTTAATCGTCCTTTTTGCGTGGGCTTTGCTGCTGAAACAAATGATGTAGAGGCTTATGCATTAGGGAAACTACAACGTAAAAATTTAGACTTAATTGCTGCAAATGATGTTTCAATAAGTGATCAAGGGTTTAATAGCGATAATAATGCATTGACTGTTTTTTCTAAAAAACAGCGTTTTGATATTGCATTAAGTAGCAAGAAAGAAGTTGCTATTCAGCTACTTAAAGTTATTAGTGAGCAGTTTAAATCTGCTTCTCAAGGCCCTAGTAACGACACAAATTAAACTCACTTATTGCTAAAGCAAGTTATGCGCTTTTTTAGTTTTACTGTAATAGAGACTAAGTTGTATTTCAACATTGTTGAGTTAGACAAAGATTGCAATTCATATAGCTGCCCCTGCACTAATCATCGCTAATGTGCTTTTAGTGGTTTGATCATGAAAATAGCGTAAAATAATTGATTTTATGGGGGGGTTATGAAGGTGTTAATGAATATTGATGCCTTGTTGTTGCACCGATAGTTAATTAGCGTTCAACCTAATGATCACTAAATGATGAGGCGGTTAATTTTCAATCACTATAAAAATAGTAGTGACGTGGTGAGTATTTTTGAGGAAACAGATCGTGGTAAAAGTGGCGTTGTGCATTCAGATAAATAGTTACAAAAAAAATAATGACAATAAAAATAAAAAGATAAGTAAAGATAACAAAGGAAGTTATTAAGATGGTTGCAAAAAACAATAATAAAAAAGCAAACCGAAAGGATGATATTTTAAGTGCGCTAGCTATTATGCTTGAAGGAAAACCTGGTCAACGTATCACAACGGCTAAATTAGCTGCAGAAGTGGGAGTATCAGAGGCCGCTTTATATCGTCATTTTCCAAGTAAAGCGCGCATGTTTGAGGGTTTGATTGACTTTACAGAAAGCGCTATTTTTAGTCAGATCAACCTTATCAAAGAGCAAAAGAAAGATACCTTTGTGAGAATTGAACATATTGTGCATTTTTTATTGGGCTTTGCAGAGCAAAATCCCGGCATTACACGTATTTTAAGTGGTGATGCATTGTTAGGGGAAAATGAACGATTACAACACCGTATCGAACATGTTTTTTCTAAACTTGAAACCCAATTAAAACAAACGCTGCGCGAGCGTCCTACATCAGATGGTCAAAAATTTGATATGGATGAAGGTGTCTTAGCTAATTTGTTATTGGCCTATATAGAAGGGCGTATTAATCAATTCGTTCGTTCTCAATTCAAACAAAAACCAACTCAGCATTTTAAAAGTCAATGGCTGTTTTTTCATAAGCAGTTATTACAAAGTTAATTAATTAGAGGAGTCATATAATGTCACAGGAAGGAAGTGTTGCATCGGCAGTTGATGCAGTTGCCAATACGATTGAACAAAATGTGGACGTATTAAACAATAGCGTAGAGTGGATAGCAGATAATCAAGAACTTATTATTGCTTATTGTATGAATATTGTTTTTGCCATTGCAACACTTGTTTTGGGCCTGATGGTTGCTCGTTTTATCGCTGGCACATTACATAAGATTCTAACTAAGCGTAAGTTAGATAGTACGATCGTTGATTTTGTTTCACATATGGTACGTTATGTCATTATTGCATTTGTTGTTATTGCTGCATTAGGGCGAATTGGCGTTGAAACTACCTCCTTTGTAGCGATTATTGGTGCTGCTGGTTTAGCTGTTGGTTTAGCATTGCAGGGTTCTTTATCTAACTTTGCATCGGGTGTTTTGATTATTGCTTTGCGCCCATTTAAAGCTGGGGAATATATTGAAGCTGCAGGCACAGCGGGAGTTGTCGAGTCTGTTCAGATATTTTCAACAACATTAACTACGGCCGATAATAAATATGTTGTAGTGCCTAATTCAGCCATTTTAGGTGGTAATATAATCAATTATTCTCGTAAACCTACGCGTCGTATCGATTTAATTATCGGAGTGAGCTATAACGCAGATTTAGCAAAGACAAAAGCTGTGTTAGAAGCTGTTATTAAAGCCAATGATGCTGTTTTAAAGTCTCCTGAACCACAAGTTGCAGTCGCGGAGTTAGGCGACTCAAGTGTGAACTTGGTGGTTCGTCCATGGGTTAACGGACCTGATTATTGGCCTGTTCGCTTTGAATTAATGGAAGCGATTAAAAATGCTTTAGATGAAGCCGGAATTGAAATACCATTTCCACAAATGGATGTGCATATGGATAAGTAGTGCATCACTATTACCAGAATAAAAAACCAGCTTTTTAAGCTGGTTTTTTATTTTTGGCAGTGTCTATTTATTTGTTTGTAATTATTTTTAGTGTTTTACAATTAGAAACTTGCCATATTTAAGGACTTATATCGTGATCTGTAATCTTTGAAAACAATTCATTTTGAGAAGTAATGAGCATATAAGTTTGATCTCGCCTACACTCTTTAACCATGATTCTCTGAATCAAGGTTAAAGCCCACAAAAAATATGTTGTGAATAGAGAAGTGGTGTAGTATCTGCAGTAGCTAATTAATCAATAGCGAAATCATCAATAGATAATCCGTCAATAGATAATATCAGTCATTAAATAATGAGATAAAAATTGACTAGGTATAACATTAATCGCTTACAGTTGTTGGCTTAGTTAATTATATCTAACCATTTATATTTATCCTATAATAAACCTTGATTGTTAAATGAAAAGAGAAATTATGCATAACCCATTCATACAGATTGCAGGATCAAAACGCAGCCTACATGTTCAAGTTGCACGTGAAATTGCACGTAAAATTTTATCTGGTGAAGCGGCTCAAAATGAGATTATTCCTAGTGAAATGGTCTTATGTGAGCAATTTAGTGTTAGTCGTACAGCTTTGCGTGAAGCCATTAAATTATTAACTTCAAAGGGTTTATTAGAATCTAAACCTAAAGTTGGTACGCGTGTTAAAAGTAGAGAAAATTGGAATTTTTTAGATGCTCAATTACTGGATTGGGTTATTGATCTTGGTGATAACGAAGTCGTTTACCAAGAGTTTTTAGCATTAAGAAAAGCCATTGAACCTGAAGCTGCGGCTCTTGCTGCAAAAAACGCAACGGCACAACAAAGAATTTTGTTATCTGCGACTTTTCAACAAATGGATTATATTTCTAAAAACTTCGATGCGCAAAAATGGATGGAAGTTGATATGGAGTTTCATCGCCTTGTTTTTTTATCAACGGGTAATAGCTTTTATTTACCGTTTGCCAACGTCTTATGCACCATGTTTAGAAGTTTCATCAGCCATTCTTCAGAGAAGGGCGGTACTTGTATTGGTGAACATCGTGCCATTTATTCCGCCATTATGGCTGGTGATGCAGATAAAGCGCGCGAAGCAAATGCGATTTTATTGAAAAACACTAATCATCGTCTTCCTACTAGCAATTAATATTACTTAATTATTGCTTAGCTAGTGATTACTTAACAAGTATTGGTAGCAGGCTAAGATTGAAAAAAACCGCTGTTAGTTTATGACTAACAGCGGTTTTTCACTTTTATTAAGGTACTTCACAATGGTAATAAATGCCTACTATTCATTACACATTCTCTATTAAACGTTATCTATTACAGATGGCTATTAATGCTTTGCCATCGAATCATTAAATATTGCAATAGGCCCAGTCCAAGTAATCACTTCATCTTTAATGAGTACACTATTTTGAGTATGTTTATCTACATCGATAAGGTTACTTACACAGATTTTAATTTGCTTGTTATCCATTAGATTAAGGCTAATAACAGAAGCGGTATCATCTGCATGTAACACGGTAACTGAATCAACTTGTCCTCGTGCATTTAAGCTCGCTTCTATCGCTTCATTAAAGTAACCGTGTGTTTCATATACGTTAGCAAATAAATGGTTGGCTGCTTTTTGGCGAAGAATGAACATTGGCTCATTACGTAAGTTGAAGTCAGGATCATTCGCACCAGTACGAGCAAAGATAACTTCACTGTCTTTATTTGCACTGCTGATCAATGAATAGTAACTATTTCCCATTAACCAAGTTGTTAGTGATGAACCCTCTACTTTACCTTGACCAAGATTCCAAAGGTGTTGGTAACCATGGTCATCACCTACTGTGCTTAAGCTTTTATGTGCTTGATATTCAAAGTTAGTACGAATGATTTGGCCTTTGTAATGAACAGGATAATCGTAGCTATGCTCTTCTTCACTGATGATGCGGAATAGGTCAATAATCAATGGTTTTTCAAACTCTTCAGACTCAAGCATGATAACCGTACGTTGTTGGTCAACTCCAGCATAGTAATCACGAGCAAATGCACTCATTACTTGTAGTTTCCTATCACTTGTTTCATTACCTAATAGAGTGAAATGCTTTTCGCCATTATGCTGTTGTGCAATCGCTGTACTACCTTGGTTTTGGCTAATTTGATCAACCACAACGGTGTTGTGCGCAATAGTTTGTTTACAGTAGCTTTTGTTTTCAGGAATGTAACGACCACCAAACTTAGGCTCGATGTTAACCCAACGACCATAACCGTAATCATTAATGAATTCTTGGTTATTATTAAATAGGCTTAAATGCAAACCATCAAAATGACCATGATCTAATGCCGAGTGAAGTTTTGCATCACTACCATGCTGACCGTACCAAAGTAGCGCCATGCTATCGTCTGATTTGGCATCACGATGACGAAGAATCGTTACTCCCCCACACTCGCCTTCAGCGCCATCTGTGAGACTTAAGCTGCCCCAGTTAAAGTTTGCTACTTCGGCATTGCTATCTAATGCATTAGATAGGGCTGCGCCAGTGTTATGAACCCAAACATGGTCTTGGTGTTTAGCCATCGCTAATAATGTTTCATTTTGCTCGTAACGGTCGAAACAGATGTTAGTCGCTAATAAAATACCTAGATCTTTAATGTCCATTGTACGAGATGAGTCATTTAATGCGGGTAACGTACCATTAGGGAATGCTGTGGACATGACTGCGTATGCAGTTGTTTTAATCACTTCATCTTTTAATTGGTAGATGCCGACCTCTGGTTGACGACGTTCAATGGTTTCAGCGAACAGGAAGATTGGTCGTAGTGAGAAACGGTGGTAGTACGGACCTTCCATGTAGTAACCATCTGGCGAGAATAATTGCGTTAATTGTGCAATAAAACCACCAGAAACACTGTCACCTTTTAGGCCATAGATTGCTTTGTCGACTGTAGCTTGATCATTGATAGCGTAAGCACAAATACCTGCACTGGCTACTGACCATAAACCGTGGTTATGGATAATATCGAAGTTCTCGGCATAGGTGACAACAAACATTTCAAGCATGACTTTAAACAAGTCATTTTCTATAAGTTGTTGTTGATCTTCTGTTAACTCATGGCGAATACAAGAGTAAGCGCACGATGAATATAGCATCCACATATTTTCGTTTAATGTTTGGTGAAATAAACGACCTGGTTTATTCGAGTCACGGCTAATGTTCAACTCGCGATGCTTATAAACCTTTGCATATTCAACTAACATGGTTGTTGCGTAGTCTAGGTAACGTTTATCTTCAGTGATTAAGTACAAACGACCCGCTAAGTCTAAATGAATATAGTTTTGCTTATGACGGTTATGTTCGTAACCGCCTGCTTCACCATGCCCTGGAATTTCAATACCCATTGGCATGTAAGCTTCAAGTGCTTCAATTTCTTCAGCAATAGAGCGACCAATTAGTGAGTCAGTGCCTACGTATTGACGTAAGTCAGCTGCTTGTTCATAGCTCATTAGTAATGGTTGGTAACTCATGATTAAACCTCTTTACTTTCTACAGCAACAAAACCTTGGAAGCTGTACGATTGATTATTAAATTCGATAGTTGTTTGACTGTCAGCTGTTGCATTACGGTCATTATTAACCATCACTGTGAGTGCAATACCGTCACCTACAAGATCGACAACGGTTGCATCGTCGTTAAAACCAACAATATTAATTGAATGAATTTTACCGCGTGCATCTAAGCTAGCTTCAATCGCTTCATTAAAGTAACCATGCGTTTCTATCACATTAGCAAATAGTGCATTTTTAGCTTCGCGACGTAAAATTAAACTGGTTTCGCTACGTAAGTTAAATGATGGATCGTTAGCACCAGTACGAGTGAAGAATAAAGTATCGTCAGAAGAGGATGCACTTAACCATGTGTAATAACTGCTACCTTGTAACCAACTGACCAAATTTGTGCCTTTTGCTGCTGGGCCTTCACTTTCGTTCCATAAGTGTTGGTAACCTGCATCATCACCCATTGGATTTAATATTGCGTGTTGTTTGTGCTCAACATTGGTACGAATGATTTGACCTTGATACTGTAGGGAGTAGTCGTATTGATGTGTTTCTTCACTGATTAATCGGAATAAATCAATCAACAGTGGTTTTTCTAATTGCTCATGCTCAATTAAAATAAGTGAGCGTTGTTGGTCAACACCAGGATAAAAGCCAACAGCATAAGCGCTCATTGCTTGTGTTTTACCGTGACCAACAAAGAAGTGCGGCGTGCCGTGTTTACTATCAGCTGTATCAACATCAAAGTTGTTTTGACAGCTAGCATCAACAGATACTAAGTTATGTGCGATAGTTTGGCGCGCATAAGATTTATTTTCATCAAGATAACGACCACCAAATTTAGGTTCTATGTTCACCCAACGCCCAAACCCGTAATCACGTAATACTTCTTGATTGTTATTAAAGTAAGTCATCCCTAATGTATCGAAGTGGCCGTGTCCCATACCATGTTGACCATAGTTCATCACGAGTTGGCTAATATCACCCTTTGTATTTTGCATGCGAATAAAGCCTTGTGCACCTTTGTCACCATTAGGACCTTCGCTTAACTCAACACTTGGTAAGCAAGGAGTTTCAACTGAGTCTTGTGCTTGGTAAGCTTGTGATAAAGCAACGCCACAACCACTGATCCAAATTTGTTGTTGAATTTTAACAATACCAAATAAGTTTGTATCTTCAGGATAATGTTTTGCATATAAACTCACGGCAATCACTACACCTTCATCTTTAATATCCATGCTTTTTGAAGCATCGTTTAATGATGGGAATACACCGTTCGGGTAAGCAGTAAATAATAAAGATTGAATTGTTTTACCAATCACTTGGCCTTTAAAGTTAAATATATCTAACTCTGGACGGTATCGTTGAGTTAGCTCCGCTAATAAACATAAAGGACGAATCGCATAACGGTGGTAATAAGGCCCTTCAATGTAATAACCTGAAGGCGCAAATAAATTGCTTAGTTGTGCAAGAAAGCCACCTTGTATGTCATCACCAGCTAAACCATGTAACGCTAAATCAATATATTTCTCTTGTTCAATTGCTGCTCCACATGCCGCTGTTGCCGCAACTGCCCACACACCGTGGTTATGAATGCGATCAAAATCAAAGTCATATTTGACCGTTGCTACTTCTAACATGGGTTCAAATAATTGTTCAATAATGTGTTTGCGCTGTGTCTCAGTTAACCAGTGTTTAATACAGCTATAACCTAAGCTCGAATATAATAACCAAACATGTTCATTTAACATTTGGTGAAACAAACGCCCTGGTGGATTAGTGTTTCTTTGTACTTGAAACCCTAGTGCTAAATATTTATCTGCATATTGAGTTAATAGATCTGCTGCAAATTGTGCATACTTTTCTTCACCAGTGATTAAAAATAAACGACCTGCTTGATCAATATATTTATAATTTTGTTGATGTTTATTATGTGCATAACCGCCTGCAGGGCTGTGACCTGGTACATCAATGACTAAAGAAAGGTAGTTATCTGTATCGATAATAAGTGCATCAAGGCTGCGCCCCATTAAACTTTGCTTACCAAGTTGTTGTTGGATTGCTTTGATTTCTTGTTGGTCCATAAGCACTGCGTTGACGTTGCTAGACATTATTACCTCATTGCATATTTAAGTAAAAGATTCATGTTATAAAGTAATACAAATAAGGCTTTAAATCATAAGTTTTTTTTATTTTTAAGAATGAGATCTCTATTTTTATACTTTTAAATGTATAACACTCACTATTAAATTATTATTTATTTCCTCTTTTTTAATTTTTTAGCTGCTTATTTTCAATGGGTTGGTTATAAATTTTAGAGATATGTTTAATTGATAGATTAAACTTTTATAATTTGGTCTATTTTATCTTTTTGATCTTAAAGTGTTTATTTTGATTGTTATATTCGCTGATGATCTGGATCACACATAGTGTCTTTTTGTATTACAAAATGGCATGCGTAATGTACAATTTAAACCCTATTTAAAGAACGGAAACAAACAGAGATAAGGTTGAGTTAAGCAATTGAAAACAGTTTACTCCAACCAATACCATAATATGGATAAGCACAGTGAAGTAACTTGTGCATAAAATGCTTTTACATTATTAAAAATAAACTGCTGATTTTATAAATAAAACCAGAAATAACTCTGAGATGAGTAATAATTTTAATGAGTAGAGGGTAGTAATGGTTCCATTTTTTATAAAAGAGGTGACTAATGGGTGAGCTAAATATCGCTTTAATCGGCGAATGTATGATTGAATTGCAAGAAATTAATGGTGTTTGGCGTAAAAGCTTCGGCGGTGACACATTAAATACCGCTGTTTATTTATCGCGCTTAAGCGAAGGTAAAGCCGTTAATGTTAGTTACGTTACTGCATTAGGTCAGGATAAAATAAGTCAAGAAATGATTGATAGTTGGTCTTTAGAAGGTATTAATGCTCAGTTTGTACAACGCTCTGCTACTAAGCAACCTGGTTTATATATGGTTGAAACAGATGAAACTGGCGAACGTAGCTTTTTATACTGGCGCGATGATGCCGCTGCAAAATATTGGCTTGAAACAGCGAGTGATGAACTTATTGAAAAATTGCTAGCTCAGGATGCAATTTATTTATCTGGTATTAGTCTCGCAATTTTACCGCTCCAGAGTCGCGAAAAACTTTATGATCTATTGAGTCGTTATAAATCGAATGGTGGTAAAGTTTATTTCGATAACAATTACCGACCTAAATTGTGGGATTCTGCAGAGCAAGCCGCCGAAAGTTTTAAACGAATTCTCTCTGTTACTCATACAGGTTTGTTAACTTTTGATGATGAACAAGCACTTTTTGGTGATACTTGTATTGAAGATTGCCTTGCCCGTACGCGCGCTTTAGGTGTGCAAGAGATTGTAATTAAGCAGGGTGGCAGTGAGTGTTTAATTGTTACAGGTGATCAGTCTACCAGTGTTGCTGCGACTAAAATATCTCCTGAAAATGTAATTGATACAACGGCTGCTGGTGACTCTTTTGCTGCAGGTTATATGTCAAAACGTATATTAGGTGAGTCAAGTATTGTTGCGGCTGAAAAAGGTCACCAGTTAGCAGGTACAGTTATTCAGCATAAAGGTGCGTTAATTGATGTGCAATATACAGCACCTTTTGTCGATTAAAGTTTATTAAAATATTCAATAGGATTAAAAATGACAACATTAAATGAAAAACTACAAGCTCTAAAAGTTATCCCTGTTATTGCAATTAAAGATGCTGACGATGCGGTACCACTAGGTAAAGTATTAGTTGAAAATGGTATGCCCTGTGCAGAAATCACATTCCGTACGCCTGCTGCTGCACAAGCAATTAAAAATATGCGTGAAGCATTTCCTGATATGTTAATCGGTGCTGGTACTGTATTAAACACTGCAACGGTTGATGCTGCAATTGATGCCGGTGTTGATTTTGTGGTTAGCCCTGGTTTTAATCCAACAACGGTTAAATACTGTCAACAACGTAATATGCCAATTATTCCTGGTATAAATAGCCCATCTTTAGTTGAGCAAGCAATGGAAATGGGATTAGATACCGTTAAATTCTTCCCTGCTGAACCTTCTGGTGGTGTTGCAATGTTGAAATCACTAACCGCTGTTTACCCAGTAAACATTATGCCTACTGGCGGTGTTTCACCATCTAATATCAATAACTACTTAGATATTGATGCAGTAATAGCATGTGGTGGTACTTGGATGGTTCCTGCGAATTTAGTTGATAATCGTGAGTGGGATAAAATTGCTGAATTAGTTAAAGAAGCAGTTGCATCTCTAGCTTAATTACTTACTACTGACTTTTATAAACAAAGCCTTGATTATTGATTTAATCGAGGCTTTTTTTTCAGTATTATAAATTGCACTTTTTATGCGAATCTAGGGTTTAACGTACGGCTTCTAAATAAGTTTTTTTTGCAAGCACTACAAAAGTGTAGATAATGATGTTCTTTATTTGATTTTGCTGCTTTATATTGCACCTTATCTGAATGGCAGTAGCAACATTTAACATTTTTTTTCCCTTTGATTTCACAATCAGGATGGATTTTTAAATAATCTTCCAAATAAGGCAGATCTTGCCAATTTTCTACATTAGGTGATTGATGAAATGTAAAATAATAAAGAGAGAGAGCGGCAAATAAACCACCTCCAAAAATAATATACTGAATAAAATCTTGCACTATTACCCCCATTTAAAGCATGCCTGTTAATTGAATAGGACTATTCATGCCTCTCTTCAATTAATCCGTTAATCGATGAAATAATTCATAATCATAGAATATATTTACGGCTCTCATTACGGCCAACGACTATGGCCTGAATTATCATCAATAATTGTAGTTAACAAAAATTATAATGGGTAAATTATTTTAGTGCATGTGAAGAGATCAATTTGAGGTTGATATTTTTTATTATAAAGCTTCTCGCCAGTTTTCGGCAAGGTGGCGAGCGTTAAATTTACACTGTCATATCATATATTGATAATTAAAGATCAGTGGGCGCCTACAACAAAGAAGCAGTATGCTAGTGCATTTTTTGCTACTAATGGAGTATTTATTCTTTCTCTAGTGTGTCCGTTGTCAGCGCTGTTTGCGTTTTATCTAGCTCATCATCCTCAGGCAGCGGTTGCCCTGTGTATGCATGTAAAAATGCTTCACATAATAATTCGCTATTAGTCGCGTGACGTAGGTTATTAACTTGACGTCTAGTGCGCTCATCGGTCAATATTTTAAGGACTTTAGTAGGGATAGATACCGTCACTTTCTTTACTTGTTCACTCTTTTTGCCGTGTTCAGCATAAGGGCTAATATATTCACCATTCCATTTTGTTGACATAATAATAACCTTTTAAAAAATATGCTTCATTTTACCCTGAGACTTTTAACATAGCAATCTGAACGTAAAGAGGGCTAGAAGTCTAGCAATCTAATGCTTACTTTTTTTAATTTGAGCTGAAGTAAATGCTTAATTTTACAGTGGGGCTATTGGCTACTAAGTGCAGACAGTAAATCTTCACTAGAAGTGGTAAGTGTTACGCTTTTAAATGGATTTAAAGATAAGGTTTTATCTTCATTTAGAGTAATGTCATAAAACTGTGGCAAGTTAAAGTTAATTTGATCATCTTGTTGACTGGAAACATGGCTGTTGGAAGCATAAAAACGATTTACGTTCTGTACAAACTCATTTTTAGATCCTGCAAAGTTTAAAAATGTCTCAATATCATTTTCTGCATTGGCAATATAAACATTAAACCCACTGCTATAGTTTTCAAAGAAGAACTGAATCAGACCTTCACTGATATGGGATTCGATCACATTGGCTGTTTGATCAAAGTGTGTATTCTTTAAATTTACAGTGCTCGCCGATAGTTTCTTTTTAGAAATATGGCTATAGATATCTACTGCACTTTCTAAGTGCTGTAGTGAAACGCCTTTACGTTCAAAGTAAAAGCCAAATTTTCTACCACCGGTCCATAATGTTTGTACGGAGCGGGTATGAACAGTATGTAAGCGCAATTGAATAAACTCATTCAACTTACTTCCAAAAGATTGACATATTTGTTCACTAAAATGTCTGCTATAACAAAATAAATCAATTTGGTTAGGCGGTGATGCATCTTGATGCATTTTTGAAAGAATGGTATTCAATGCTTCAACGACTGAGAATTGACTATTAAAGTGTAAGGTACGCACTTCATTCCATGAATTCCGGTAGATAAAGTCGATACTACCTATCAAACTTTCTTTGTGCTCGCCATAGGCCATTACATTATCAATTTGGTTTAGCTCACTTTCTTCAGTATCTTGCCAGTGTCGTGTCGGGTCTTTTTCTACATTTAAGAATATTGATAAATGTTTAATCGCACAGGGGGCACTTAATGCTTTATCACTTGCTTTAGGTTCATAGATAGGAAAAACTGCATATAAATCTTTTGCAAATTGGTTAAGGTTTTTATCTACTAAATCAGAACCTTGGTTATATAAATGCAGCATTGTATCTTCATCATAAAGTCCATTTACATAACTCCAAGCTACTAATTTTGACAAATACGGAGAATAACCAATACAAGGAGTAGTGGCTAACTCAAAGGTATCTAACGTACTGTTAAATAAGTACCAACCCGCTTTATTTTTTCGGTGTTCTGGAATTTGGATTAAGCTGAGGTTATTTTCCATCAAGTTAGGCGAAATATTAGGGTTAATTATAGCGACTTTACCTGGTAACGTTTCATGTGCGGCATAAAGCTTACGTGATAAAATCCCAATATCTTCGGCGCTAATTGATTCACTAATATTGTTGTCACGTGCAAATTTAATCAGATTGCTGTAACTGAGCATTAGCGAGTCGAGTAGTAAATCATTGGCTTGTTGTACTTCTCGAATTTTCCAATTATTACGATTATCTAGGTCTGCTATTTGATTATCAGTCCAACCCCATTCTTTAATCAGCTTGTTTAATATAGTTCGGCGCCAAGCGCTATTATCATTACAAGAAGGCTTAGATATCATCTCTTCTGTTTTAAAATAAAAACAGACTCGAACTAATTCTAGGCGTTGTAAATCATTAATACTGATTAAATAATCGCTCACTTTCTTTAACATTAAGCAATAAGGATCTAACTCTTCATCATAGGAATCTTGTTCTTGAAAGCTTTTTTTGTAGGAGGTTGAAATTAGTTCAGTATTTGGGTATTCCCAAGAATAAGCCTCCATTAAAATAGTTTTTAATGTTGCTTTATAAGGGTTATCAATACCTTTGTACAATTGCCATAACGTGGCACCAAATAACTCTTCCGCGGGCACGCAATGCAACCCACCTAAATCTAACCAATCGTCAATATTGATTTGACCTGTCTGATGTAGCATTTTTACATACTCATCATAATCTTGTTCATGTTGGTGCGGGATTTGACGCCATAAAATGCGTCGACCGGCGACACGCAAAGAGGTGCGATAAAACTCATCCAAGAGCAACATATGTTGCGAGGTACCGCAAGACTCATTACTTAGTTCTGATTGATTGTTAACGCGAAACTTATTATCAGGGATGAGGAAGAAGTTTAATTCGACACCTAAGCTTTCCGCCCAGTAAGTTATTTCCCATGCTTTATTATGAAGCAACGCAACGCGTTTGCTGTCAAGAGTATGTGAATAACAAATCCAAACATCAAAATCACTTTCAGAGCACTGCCCAATAGATGACGTACTACCCATTGCATATAAACCAATAATTTCACAATGTGTCGCTTCATTATCAGGTAATTCGGTAGCAAATAATTGTTGAGCTAATAGTTGGTGTTTTTTGGTTGGGCTAAACTGACAAATACCGGTCGGCACATCGCCTTCGATATAACCGGGCATTGAAGGGGTATTAAAGTGGAGTAATAATGGAAAACTTTGAAAAACATCCGCTTCATCTTTTTTCATTAACGCTAAAGCAGATCTTACGCGTAGCCGAGAAAACTCGTCTGATTTGTCACGTAATTGGATGATTTCTTGATTCAAGCTATGTTCCATTAATACTGGTGTTTATCACACTTCACCATAAAAAAAGTGTGACCATAATAGCATTAATTCATGTTGTTGGAAATATATACCCGTTAGCACTCCGGTATAAAAAAATAATGCATTTGGAGCGGTAACAGGTATGGTTTGATAACTTGAAAGTATCAGAAAATAAAGACAGCCCCTAGAATACCAGAGGCCATTTTATTTTTAATCTTCAGTAATTTGATAAGGAAGTGGAGCATAATAAAGAGTAGAGCCTTCAATCTCTTTTACTTGAAAAATATCTGCAGGATTGGTGTCTTTTGGTAGAACGGCTAAAAGCTCAATATGACCATCTCCATATTGGCATGCAGAAATAATAGTGCCGACTCGTTTCCAGTTATTATTTAATAATACTTCGATTGTTTGTCCTGTTTTTGGGCTTACTGGTGAGCGTCCTGTCAAAATAAATAAGGCGCGTTTATTCGCTCCCCTGTATTTAGCTCGTGCAACAGTTTCTTGGCCGATATAACAGCCCTTTGTAAAGCTAATCGCGTTTAGTGCTTGTAGGTTAAGCATTTGCGGAACAAATTGTGCAGAGGTTTCTGCTTGAATAAAACCTGTGCCTGCAGCAATGTTCATGGCATTCCATAAGCTATCATCGAAGACATCAGCTTTATCTTTTAAGTCGAGTAATAATTCTTCGGCAGCTTCATTTTTCATGATCACTAAATAGCGTAATGAAGGGTAAGGTTGCTTTATTAGTACTGTTCCAGTCTCAAGTAATCGACTATTATCATGAGTCGCAGCAGTATCTACTTGCTCTGCGATATATTGTGCAGATTTACATCCCGCTAAACCAAATGCTTGGTACTCTGTTTCTTTTTGTATGGTTACTTTTGAGAAAGCGGCGTATTTTTTTAATTCCGGTAATTGCACCGTTGATACAGAGCTGGGTTGAACTAATAAAATACGATCTTCTAAAATAATAACCCGTGCAACACTCCATGCTTTACCTTGAGGATTACAATGGGCAGCTAAAGTTTGTTCACCGGGAATTAATTTTTCTAAATCACAGGTTAATTGGCCTTGTAAAAAGGCAACACGGTCTTCGCCTGTTACACTGATTAAATCCCAGCTATTAAGTGGGCAAAGAACTAAGTCGGGTAGTTGGCTAATGTTCTCAAGTTGACTAAGTGTTAGCATGTTTGGCCTCATTATTGGACGAATTTGTTTTTTACAATGTTATAGCTCACAACCTATTTTGTCAGTAGTTGCTGTTAATAAAATGTTGTTGTTATGATGTTGTGCACTTTATATAAAATTCCTCCATTTTTTCATATTTTTAAAAGGAAGTATCAGTCATGCCAGAAGAGTTTTCTCTTTCTCGTTTATTATGGGCTTGTCGTCGTGGTATGTTAGAGCTTGATGTATTGTTCATGCCTTTTGTAAAAGAGGCCTATAGCGAGTTAAGTGATCAACATAAATTATATTTTCGCCGTTTATTAACATGTGAAGATCCTGAATTATTTGCTTGGTTTATGGGGCATGAAGTTTGTCCTGATCCTGAACTTGCAGAAATTGTAGATGTCATCCTCAAGCGCGTTAAAATATAATATTCACAATAAACCCTCGTTCATCGCCAAAGCTTTGGCGATGTTCTTTTTCTTGGCCATCGCTTTTTTGTTCGTCCTGTTATGGGGAATAGGGTGGGTTAGTCTTTTATGTCTACTGGCTTATTTGAGTACGGCCTTCTATATTGTTTACTCCTTACCCTTTTTGCCTTTTTCAAGTCGATTATCCGAAAGCGGTGAGATTGAAATTAATCAACCCATTAAGGTTACTGGCGATATCAGTGCGCGCTCATTTTATAATGGCTGGGTCTTATTCTTATGTGTAGAAGTGAACCATGCATTATTCGTGAGCGATAAGCACAACAAACATAAACACAATAAACCTAGGAAGTGGTTTATTGTGTTTCATGATAGTGTTACTGATAGCGAGTATCGGTTACTTGCGCGGCTCATCAACAGCACCAGTTAACACTAGTTTTTATCTGGATTTAAAATAGTTGGTTTTGGATCACCATTTTGCTCAGGATAATCTAAGTTATAATGTAGACCACGACTTTCCTTTCTTTGTATGGCGCTTTTTATAATCAATTCAGCTACTTGAACTAAATTTCTTAGTTCGAGTAAATTGTTACCAACTTTAAAGTTACTATAATATTCAGATATTTCGCTTTGTAAAAGTTCAACGCGATGTAATGCTCTTTGTAAGCGTTTATCGGTACGTACAATTCCAACATAATCCCACATAAATAAACGTAATTCGTGCCAGTTATGTTGAATAACTACTTGTTCATCTGAATTTTCAACCTGGCTATCATCCCAATCTGGAATGGTTGCAAACTTTCTATTCTCATAAAAAGGGATACGATTAAGAATATCTTTGGCACAAGCATGTGCGTATACAATACATTCTAACAGTGAGTTTGAAGCCAATCGATTTGCTCCATGTAAGCCGGTATAGGTTACTTCTCCAATGGCATATAGGCCATCGATATCAGTTTGCCCATGATGATCAATCATGACACCGCCACAGGTATAATGCGCAGCTGGAACAATTGGCATTGGTTGGTGAGCAATATCAAGGCCAAGTAGTAGGCAGCGGCGATATATTGTCGGAAAGTGTTTAACAATAAATTCTTTAGGTCTATGGCTAATATCTAGGTACATACAATCAACACCTAAACGCTTCATTTCGTAGTCTATTGCACGTGCAACAATATCTCGCGGTGCTAATTCGCCACGTTCATCGAAATCCGGCATAAATCGAGTGCCATCGGGGCGTAATAACAGCGCTCCTTCGCCGCGTAATGCTTCTGTTAATAAGAAGTTCTTAGCGTCAGCATGATATAAACAAGTTGGATGAAATTGATTAAATTCCATATTGGCTACGCGACAACCGCTACGCCAAGCTAATGCAACACCATCACCGCTAGAAACATCAGGGTTACTAGTATATTGATATACTTTACTCGCCCCACCGGTTGCTAGTGTCACAAAGTGTGCTTTGATCGTTTCGACACGTTCAGCTGTTCGGTTCCAAACGTAAGCACCTAATACTCTATTAGCAGGGAGATTTAATTTTCGAGTGGTGATTAAGTCAATGGCATTAAAGCCTTCCATTAAAGTAATTCTAGGATGTTTTTTGACTGCAGACAGTAATGATTCTTCAATTTCTCGACCCGTTGCATCTGCAGCGTGTAAGATTCTACGGTGAGAGTGACCACCTTCACGAGTAAGGTGGTATTGTGTTTCTTCTTGGTCATTAACTTCAGTATCAAAATTAACGCCGGTATCAATTAACCATTGCATGCTTGCTTTAGCATTATTGACTGTGAAACGAACTGCGTCTTCGTCGCACAAACCTGCACCGGCAACAAGC
This sequence comes from Vibrio sp. 2-Bac 85, assembly GCF_037546705.1. NCBI lineage: Bacteria > Pseudomonadati > Pseudomonadota > Gammaproteobacteria > Vibrionales > Vibrionaceae > Vibrio > Vibrio sp. 2-Bac 85. The sequence continues at coordinate 42,047 of NZ_JALAAB010000023.1, forward strand.
GTATCTTCAAAATGCGAGTCGGTACTGTCATCATCTGAGAAAACAGCAGCAACACCTCCTTGTGCATAGTAGGTTGAACCTTCTGAAAGTTTACCTTTACTTAATACTCTCACATCGCTGTGAGTGGCTATTTTTAATGCTAAAGATAAACCGGCTGCGCCTGCTCCGATAATTAAAACGTCACAAGTATATTGATGTTCAGTTGTTGTTTTATTTTCTGCCATGGCATTATATGCTCTATTTTGGATAAAATGATTAACTAACAATTCCGAGTACTCATGGAGTTTATCCAAAAATCCCTTTGTTTTGAATTTATTTGGAACTTTCTTTTTTTATAAAAGTCATAACTGTGAGAATCGATAGCTCACTATAAATATAGGTAGAAAAGCTCAATGAATGAGCGTGAATTAGATTTACAATTAATACAGCGTATACAAAATGGTGAGCAACAAGCATTTGCATTATTAGTACGTAAGTACCAGACGCGTGTGTCCAATATATTAACACGTTACGTGCGCAGCTCTGGTGATATACCAGATGTATCACAAGAAGTGTTTATTAAAGTGTATAAGTCATTACCCAACTTTCGAGGTGATAGTGCTTTTTATACTTGGTTGTTTCGAATAACAGTGAATACAGCTAAGAACTATTTAACAAGTCAAAGCCGCCGCCCGCCAGCATCAGACATCGATGCAGAAGAGGCAGATAGCTATGATGGCAGTGGAGCTTTAAAAGATGATGCAAACCCTGAGGCTATTTTACATTCTCAGGAAGTAAAGCAAGTGATCTTAAAAGTGATTGGAGATTTGCCTGACGAGTTAAAGTCAGCAATTACATTACGTGAACTAGAAGGCATGAGTTATGACGAAATTGCGCAAATTGAAAATTGCCCAATTGGTACCGTTAGATCTCGTATTTTCAGAGCACGTGAAGCGATAGATAAACAGTTAAAACCTTTATTAGAAAATTAATTGGAATTAATAATGAAAGAATACTCACAAGATATATCAACACTCATTGATAATGAGTTGCATGATGACATGGTGATTAAACATATTCTTGATGATACTGAGTCACAGAAACAGTTTTCAAGATATCAATTAATCGGCGATGTAATGCGTGACGAAAGCGAAGGCTTGGATTTACGAATTGATATTACCGACAGCGTAATGGCGGCCATTGTTAATGAAACCCAAGATAATAAAATTGTACCGATTGCTACACCTGAAAAGGTAGAAAGTAATGTTGTGCCTTTTATGAAGCGCTTTGGGCAATATGCAATTGCAGCTTCAGTGGCTGGCGTTGTAGTGGTCAGTAGTTTAATGATCAATCAAAATGCAGTAACAGACCCAAGTGTGACACCTGTACTTAATACTGTACCTTTTGGTGGCGCTGCTGCACCAGTCAGTTTACAAGCTACACCCGTACAAACTAAAAGTGGTATCAAAGAGCGTAATGAACATTTAGAAGCGCTGCTTAAAGATCATCAGCTACAGTTGCAAGTACAGCCTTAAGGTTAACGATGAAACATCGATCATTTTTAGTTGTACTATTTTCAGTAATTGTATTCTTAGTTTCGCCGCAATTACTTGCGAGTCAAGAAGAAACGTCACAACAAACCATAACAAAACAAGTTCAACCATCAGCGTTAACTTATTTAAAAAAGATGAAGCAAGCTTATAAAGAATTAAATTATGAGCTGCTCTATCTTAATACAGCACAAAATCAAATAGAGCCTAAACAACTTATTCATGGTGTTCTTGATGGACAACGTATTGCATATTTTAGTTATCTAAATGGCGGGATACGTGAGTCCTTACAATTTGATGGTAAAATAAGCTATTACCAACAGGGTAATCAAGCCTATAGCTTAGTCACAAATCGAGACCACAGTGTGTTTGCCAATATTGCTAATTTTGATTTTGATAGCGGCAATAAAAACTATGAATATCTTATTTTAGGAAAAAGCAGAATTGCAGGTAAAAAATCTATTGCTATTAGAATGACAAGCAAAGATATGTACCGTTATAGTTATATTATTTGGTTGGATCTAGGTAGTTATTTACCACTGCGTTTGGAAACAATTAACAAATCTAACCTGATACTTGAACAAACTATGGTTGTTTCATTGAATGTCACTGAGTCAATTAATCCTTGGATTAAAAGGATGAGTGATCAGAAAGCACCTGACGTACTGCATTTACCTAAAACTACAGTAAAAGATGTGGCTCCATGGGAGTTAACTTGGTTGCCTCCAGGCTTTAAAATTATAAAAGATGACCAACATAAACTGATGGTCCATGATACTGATCCTATTTCATATATTATGCTTAATGATGGCATTGTTTCAGTGTCTATTTACATATCAACCAAAATGACCAACCTGACAAAGCAACAAAATATTATTCAACGTGGTGGGACCTTGCTGTATACAAAACAACAGGGAAATGTTGAAGTTAACGTGATCGGCGAAATTCCGTTGCTCACAGCGGAAAAGATTGCATCTTCAATTAAGGCTGTAAAATAATGATTCAAGAAACTGGACGCATTATTGACATCAAAGAAATTAATGGTGAAAAAACAGTAGTTGTAGAGTGTATTTCAAAGTCTGCATGCAAATCTTGTAGTAGTAACGACAACTGTGGGGTTGGCGTTGTGGCGAAAGGGCTAACAAATAGAGCTCATCATCTATCGATGCCCTATAAACAAGGAATGGAAATTAAAGAGTCAATAGAATTATTCATTGAAAATAAAGATATCGTTAAAAGTTCAATGATTGTCTATATCATTCCTCTACTGTTATTTGTTTCTGGTTGCTCAATTAGTTACTTGTTCACCAACAATGAGCCCCTCGTGATCGCTATTTCATTACTTTCATTATTTATTGGTACACTTATCGCTAAAGCTGTGTCATCTAAGCTCTACCCTAATAACAGTATTAGTAAGTTGATCAGTACAAAATAACATCGCAAAATTGTGCTTATTTAATCAATCTGTTTATTAAATAAGCTTTCAGAAAAATTTTCATAAAAAACCTTAATT